>CAYMND010000429.1:0-2834 GCA_964391685.1 uncultured Clostridia bacterium
CCCACCCGGGAAAATTCCGGACCGGGATTCCCACCGGTCGCCATATCGGCATACAGAGGAGATGCCTGCTCCAGATAAGTGGAATAATCATTCGACAACAGCACCAACTCGGCGTTCGATTTTTCCACAGTCCTTCCGCTCAATTCCATCATTTCCTTCAAGTTCTGCATGACGACAGATCCCTGTTCATCTCCGGATTTGGCATCCGCCTCTTCACCGAGCAATACCGCACTTTCATACAGATTGAGCTGCTTGCGGAATCCGTTGAGACACTCGATGGACTTTTGTGACAGGGGATAATCACAGGCTCCGAGCCGCGTCAGGTTGTCGGACAGTTTTATATTGGTGAGGGTCAGAATGATGGCCGCTATCAGAAAACCACTGAGAGGGATTCCGACGATGAGCCAGATTTTCCGATTGATTCCGAATTTCACCTGATTGGCCTTCCGATCCGTTTCAACTTGATTCATGTCTGCTCCTGCGGATCTCACTAAGGTATCCTGAAACCATCATCTCAGTATCAAACCCGTTTCAGCAGGCAAAACGCCTCCGCTTGCGAAACAGTACTCGATACGTATCTTTTTCTTATATGGAGTCAAACATCTGTTTTGACAACCGATTCAGGAAAATTGGAATGATAAAGGGCGGACCGGAAGGCCCGCCCGAAAGGAAACCGAAAAAAATCAATCCGCCATTTTTTTGGAAATTTCCATAAAACGCTGCTGGGCTTTCTGCACCACCTCTTCCTGCATGTACTTGGAAGCGTTCATCATGGCGGGCATCATCTTTTCGCTGGCCTTGGTAATCCGTTCTATCACATCCTTGTATTCCGCGGGAATCTCTTTCCCGCCCTTGTCCATTTCCTTGAGTTCGGGATGTTCCTTGAACAGTTTCTGCATCTCCGGCACCAGCTTCTCCATGGCGTCTGAATAAGTGTTCATCGCCGCGGCCACCGCATCTCCGCTGTCCGCCTTTTCCAATGAGGCAGTCAGGGTTTCCAGCATGACCGCCATTTTTTCCATGGATGCCTTGCCCGGTGCACCGCCGCCGCCGCAAGCGGCCATCAGTACAACCAGAATCATCAGACTCAACAAAGCTTTCAGTTTCATTCACTCCTCCTTTTTGATCATGACCCGGGCTGAAAATACAGATTCCTCTTTCAAGGTCGTATGATCTGCTTCAAGAATAAGCTACTTGACACTGATTATCAACACTTCAACGCCGACATTCTGCACCGCTCCTCAAAACAATCAATCCTTTTTCCAGACCGCACGCGGTTTGCCGACGTTCCGATTGTCCAAAACCAGTCCGATGGCATCGCAAAATGCGCGTCGATAGGATCTGGTACAGGTATGGGTGCTTCCGTTGTGCAGCCGGATTTCGAAGTTGAACGGCCTCTTGAAGCGCAGTTCGAATATGGAACGGGTATTGAGAAGAATTGAGCGGCTGACCCGTACAAACTGAGGTTTCGGCAGGCGCCCGAAAAAAGAGGAGAGCCCTTCCTTGACAAAAAATGAATCCGCCCCGCAATGCACCCGCACATTGTTTCCTGCGGCTTCCACATAATCGATGGTCTGAAGGTCAACGAGATAGAAACGTCTTTCACACTTGATAATCAGTGTTTCTTTTTCGGAAATATCCATGCTGTTCCCTTTATCAGATTTCCTGTGTCCAATCGGCTGATCGAATTCTTATGCTCAAGGTCTCCGCAGGCGGGAGACTCGCTGTATCGGAAGAAGATTAACGGTCCATATCCTCGCGGATGATCCGGCGAAGCTCATCGGTCCAGACATTGTGTCCGGTATCGGGGAAAAAGCGGATATCGGCTTCAACCCCCTTTTTGGCAAGAATCTGTTGAAACAGCTTGACCGGGCGGTTGAGACCGAAATCATCCTGATCTGAAACGTAGATGTGGATCTTACCGCTCAGAGCCCTGACCTTCTTTCCACTCAGTTTCCTGATTACCTGACTCAAGTCCTTCTTTTTCCAGTATTCCGCCACCCGACTGTCTATTTCACCACTGCGCCAGTCGAAGAGGTGAAGCGGTTCTCCATCCTCTCCCCTGGGACTGAACGCGGCATCGAAGGAGTACATCTGCTCCCCCCAGCCGGCGATGCGGTCCAGACCGGTAAAATCCTTCACCGTCAGTTCTTTCCCCTTTCCGCTGTCACTGAACCATTTCAGTTCTCCACCAGCCGAGAAAAACATATTGGCCTCTTTCTCATAAATATTCGTACCGATGAAATCCCGGAAATCCACCGGATCAGGCGAGCCTGCATAAATCCCACCGAACTCATCCGGATAATTGATCAGCAGCCACAGTGCCGCCCATGCCCCGGAGGATTGCCCCATCAGAAACCGTTTGCCGCGATTCTTGTCTACCCGATACTCTTTTTCCACCGCAGGCAACAATTCCAGAAAAAAGCTCTCCTCCCTTGGTCCGTTGGTTTCCGATGTGCAAAAAGCGTGGTACCCGCTGCGGCACTCATGATCGACAAATATATAAATCTTTTCCTTACCCTCCCCATTCATCCCGTAGCGTTTCAACTGCTGACTCAGACCGGCGATATACGTCGATCCCCATCCTCCGAAAACATATACTCCGGGGTACTTCCTGTCCGGTTCCTCAAAATAACTCTTCGGAAGGATAACCGCCGCCCGAATGAAGTCCGGTTCTCCGTAGAATCGGGTCATCAGATCACTCTGGACAATCATTTCCTTGATGAACTCTGTTTCTCTGAACTTCGGAGCCTCCGGAACGATGCGGAACAACAGGTCCACGGGCCTGCACATTTTCCCTTTTTCGATGTGCACGATACTTTTGTCGGTCACGT
>CAYMND010000430.1:0-2828 GCA_964391685.1 uncultured Clostridia bacterium
CGGGAACGGGTGGGTGCCCAAAGGCTGGCTTCGTTCGGTTTGGCGCCGCTATCACGATTTACGAAGAGTCCATGCTTGCCTTCGAACTGCCAAGACGATCGTACACTTGGCCGCCTAGCCACTGGGAAACCAGCTCCTGCATCTCCGGCTTGCTCATGTAATCGGCGAACAGTTCTTCGTTTAATTCCATGCGCTCGATGAACAATGATTCCAACACCTGACGGAAAACGAGCTGGAACTTGTCGAGAGAGTTTACCTCGGCGGCCTTGCGCAGGGTTTCGTTCTGGCTGGCAGCCTCCGCGATCTGATCGAAAAAGAGCTGATCCGCTTCGGATAGCTCGCTGCCGAAGCGCTCGTTGATCAGGTCCATCAGGCGCGACAAGGCAATGGGGTCTTCGCGCACCATACCGGAACCGACTTCACATGGTCCGTCAAGCGGTTTGGCATATCCTTCGGCCAGGCTGATTGAGTCTTCGCTGATCTTCTGGAGTCGGTAGTAGTCGAGCTCCACCTCCTCATCGAGCTGGTATCTCGGTCCGCTCTTGCGTTTGGGCAGCTTCAGCACCAGATGACGCAGATAGGTAAAAAGTTTTTCCAGATCGCTGTCCTGGTAGGGAATCACCTGACTCAGAAAGCTGTAGAGGTTGCGAAACGCCCACGTCTTGCCACGCCACAGCTCGGCTTCTTCTTCCTCATCGTGTTGGAGCTGGGCAAAGCAAGTCACCGCCTGATCCAGTAGCGCGTTCATGTTCTTGTGGTCCGCCGGGCTCTGGCGGCGCTTGGGCGCAAAGAAGATGCGTGAGAACTCGTCCGTCTCTTCTTGCAGGTAGATACCCGACTTGTCCAGTTCGGTTTTCACCTCATACAGCCGATTCGGATCGACTTCCCGCGCCCAATGGGTATCCTCCGTTGCTGGAGGGCCTGGTAGACCCGACGATAACCGTAGGTCGGCTCCACGCCTACCACCTCCGCCACCGCACAGGCCGCTCGTGACTGGACGTGAACCCGTCGCTGACGTTCCACCCCCAGTACGCAAAGAGTCCCGAAGCCGCCAATACGGTTGCTCCATGAGACGCATAAACTGTTTCAGCGACAATCGCCACCGGTATCGGCGATACACCCTGGCTAAAGAGGCCATGGCTAAATCCGGGAGAGCTTTTTTAAAATTTCGATCTCCAGCGCTTTTCGCTTTTTCGCCCAGCAAGTGTTTGAGTTGTTGATTTTCCGCTTCTAGCCGCTGATCGGCCGTCTGCGTCCTGGCTCCGTTAAGGCAATGGCGACCCTCGTCCAAAAACCGCTCTTTCCACCGGTAAATCTGGTTCTCGTTGACCCCGCGCTGGCGGGCCACCTCCGCTACGCTTTGGCGCTCGCTTAAAATCGCTAACACGATCCCCCATTTTTCTTTAACACTCAAACTCCGGCGTTGCTTGCCCATCATGACCTCCACTGCCTGGGCTATGGACTGGCCAGTCAAGCAACGGTCAAGCAATGGAAATTCACCCAAGTATTTGAAATTGTGTGCTCTATGTGTAGGCGTGGCCATTGGGTGGCGATTCCCAGTCAAGCAACGGTCAAGCAAAAGCAGTTTTTTTATCATGCCCACCTCGGCAGGTATTTTCTGGCACGGCTGCCGACTGTTTCGTCATGGCAGCGGATCAGACCGGCTTCGACAGTATCCTTGATGATGTGGGAGATCATGGAGCTGTTTTCTCGTCGATCCCGAAACGCTCCCGCAGGGTGGTGTTGGTCATGTAGTCCCGCTGCACGTAACGCAGGCAGGCATGCAGGTAGCAGGCACGGATGCGGTCGGTCTTGTCCATCTCTCGGAACTCACGGTGGGCAAAGAGAACGGCGCGGGTGTGTTCGCCGGTGGTTTCAAAGAGCGGTGCCGGAAGCTGGTAGAGCTCGGTCTGAAAGACCACCTTGTCCACGCCGCTGCCGCGTTCCTCACAAACGCCGATGCGGCGCATGAAGGAGGCCAGCGCCTCGTTGCGGGAGCGGGGCGGGCTGTCAAGAAAGCGGTCGATTTGCACCAGCGGCAGGCCGGGGTTGGTGATTTCCATGCGGCCCCCAAAGATCTCCACCATGGGGCCAGTGCCGGTCAGGTGGAAATCCTGGTGGATGATGGCGTTAGCCACCAGCTCACGGATGGCCAGATCGGGGAACATCGGTACCTGCTTGCGGAGGGCTTGGCCGATGACCTCGTTGCTGGGCAGCAGATTGGTGACAAAGCCGATCAGCCCTTCGAATCCGGCGGCGTAGCCCTTGCTGCCCTCCTGCTCGCGCACGGTTTCCACCCGGTTTTCGCCCTTGTAGAGCACTACGCGCACCGCCTTGCGTGCGAGGGTACGGAAATCGGCCAGCCGTTTTGCGAACAGCACGGCGCCGAGGTTGGTGATGTTCCATTTCCCGCCTTTGCCTAGGGCAATCATGTCGTCGGCCGCCAGGGCCGACAGAATGCCTTCCCGGCCCTCGGGAAGCGGCAGAGAGAGCAGGTCGAAATAGGCGGGATAATCGAGCAGTCTGAGCACCTCCTCGGCAGCGATGTTTTCGGCGGCGATTTCCTTTTCAAAAGGCGTGCGGTCGAACACTCGCCACAGCTCACGCTCTTTTTCCGGGAAGTCCTTCAGCTTCTTCTTGTAGGAGCCGACGCGGATGAACTCCGTACCCTTGAACTGCACCGGGTGTCGAAAGGCCGCACCGATTTCCAACAGAGCGACCGGTTTGCCTTCGGTCCGAAAGGTGTAAAAGCGAAAGTTGATCTTGGGTGAGAGCGAGCGCAGTAACCAGCTTTCCAGCTCCTCGTTGCCGACTTTGGCGGATGCCGG
>CAYMND010000431.1:0-2820 GCA_964391685.1 uncultured Clostridia bacterium
GTCAGGGCCAGGCCGTTGCTGTTGAATCCGAAGGGCTTGCCCCATTCGTAAAAGCGCTGGACGATGGGGACCAGGTCCCGGTTGAGCAGAGGTTCGCCGATGCTGCAGTTGATGATTTCGTGGGCGGTCTGCAGGTAGTCACCGAAGGCTTCGATGTCGGCCAGGGACAATCCGTCGTGGTGGCGCGGACCGCGATCCCCCTCCCAGTCCAGGCACATGCTGCAGGGCGGATTCATGTTGCAGCGGCCGATGAGATCGATGTTGAAGGTATAGGGCCGTGAAGCCAGCTCGGTTTTTCCGGCCCGGAGTTCCTGGTCGTTCAGGGTGTCGTTTTCCAGGGTCCGCCGGGGCGTTTCACCGGGAAAGAGCTTCAGCCGGCCTTCCGGTGAGTTTTTCAAATGGCGGACCAGTTCCCCTGGGCTCAGCCTGCCGCTCTCCAATTCGTCTCTGTAATGGGCCAGACCCCTTTCGTCGGGTTCACGCCCCAGGATTTTTGCGTAGGATGTAAAAACAACTTGATCAAATGCATTATCGTTATCTTTTGCGTTTTCAGGTCTCATATTGCGACCCCCTCTTCTTGAAAAAATAGTATAACAGCACGGGGGGGGTTGGCAAGGGGAATCCCTGAATATTTTGAATATGAATCGGGTTTTGTTTCAAAGAGAGAAAAAACAAGTTCCAGGGATGACATAACCGGGTTCAGATTTGCATTTGGAGGTGGCAAACCTGTGTCAGAAAATACTGAACCTGCTCCTGCAAACGTTATGGGTTGTTCTCTTGGATCAGGTTGTCCAGGATTTCTTTCAGGTTCGGATCATCGGGATTGAGTTTCAGGGCCTTCTGGAAATGGGGAATGGCCTCCCTGGGGCGGCCCCGCTCTTTTCCGAGACCGCCCAACGATAATCGGTATACGGATTGTCAATACCACATTCGCTGTGATCAGTTCGACAGTTCTTTTTCGATCTGGGTGATGACTTTTTTACCGTTCTCGTTTTCCGGATTGAGTTCCACCGATTTCTTGTAGAATTCCAGGGCCCTTTTCTTTTCGCCCTGGGCCAGATAACCTTCCGCCACGCTGTCGTGGACGTTCCAGGAGGAGGGGAAGAGCTGGAGGTTCATCTCGAACACCGATACGGCGTTTTCGGTCTGCTTCATCTGATTCAGCAGGTAATAGCCGAAGTTGTTGATTTCGGCTTCATTGAAGAAATACTTGTTCTTGTCTTTCATGATACTGTCGCGGAGTGCGGTGAAATCCGCTTTGAAATTACTGCTTTGAAGCAGGCGCTGCAGTTCGTCGATGACCGGAATCTTGCCGGTGTAGATCTGGTAGAGATGGTTGATGGTCATGCGATGGCCCTGGTTGCTGAAACCGGGGCTGTCCACCAGGTGGGGAAACTTCGCTTTCAGAGTGTTTTCCGAGTAGTATCGGCTGAGGTCGCCGCTGCCTTCGGAGAAGGTCTTCATTTCCTTCAGCATGGTTTTGAGGTATTCGAAACGATCCTTGAATCCTTGGAAACTGAGTTCGCCGTTCCAGTGACCGGGGATGTAGTGCTCGATGTCTTCTTTTCTGTCTATAAGGGCCTGCCAGTTCTTCACCAGTATGGGGTAATCCTCCAAGGCACCGGAGCGAACGGCGTACGTCGCCAGACAGCCGGGGGTATCCGTCAGCCATTTGTCGGCCATCATATCGCCGGTGAAGAGAATCTTCTTCTGGGGCACGAAAATGAAGATATCGCTTCGGGTATGGGTGCCGCCGCTCTGGTACAGCTCGAAGGTGGTGTCGTCGCAGTCCAATGTATAGTGATCCCGGAAGGTTTCGTTCGGGAATACGGGCTTGGGCGATGCATTCATGTACCTGAGGGTCAGGGTGTTGAGGATCAGGCGTTCTTTTGCGACGGCCAGCTCTCCTTCGTCGAACTTACCGGAATCGATCTGCTCTTTCTGACGCACAATGCTGTTCTGGTACCATTCTCTCAGTCTCTGAACGTTGCCGACATTGTCTTTCATCATCTCCGGAACGGCTTCGTGGGCGATGATCCGGCAGTCGGCGTAGACGCCGTTGCCGTTGGTGTGATCCGCATGACCGTGGGTGTTGATGAGATATTTGAAATCGGTCCGTTTGAATTCCCGGGCGATGATGTTCCGGAACGCCTGGTCGAATTCCGGGATCTCGGTGGTGTCGATGACTACGATTCCTTTCCGGGTGGCCATTGCGGTAACCGCCGTGGAAGAGATGTGGTCTCCGGCCCAGAGCCGCAGGACATCGGGTGCGATACGCTTCATGTGGATCGGCAGGCCCTCGACCTGGTCCGATCCATTGATTGAAACCGCACTGAGAAGTAAAAGAAGAATCACAAGAGTACTTCTGATTTTCATGTCAAACCTCCATCGAATTGCTTTTCAAGGGAACCGATTGTTCCCTTCCTCATCTTCAAATGAATACGCCTTTTTCGGGAAAGGAGGGGGAATTTATAGCGAAGACACCTCTGAAAGGCATTTTTACCCTCTGAAAAAGGGGGGAAGATTGACAGGGGCGGGAAAACTGGGATATTCTCGAACCATGCGAATACTGATCGCCACTTCCGCCCTTCCTTTTGCCGGCGGCGGCAACCGTGTCATCGCCGAAGAACTGCTGCGGACGGCCCGGGAGGCCGGCCACCGGGCCGAGATCCTGATCACTCCGCAGAATCCCTACGGACGCCAATGTGCGGCCTATCTGGCCAACCGGCTGACCGATATCCGGCAGGGAGATGACGGCCTGCCGGTGGACGAGGTGATTTCCTTGCGTTACCCGGCCTTTTCCCTCCGCCACCCCCGGCA
>CAYMND010000432.1:0-2811 GCA_964391685.1 uncultured Clostridia bacterium
CCTAGGCGAAGCTTGCTAGCGCCGAGGAAGAGCAGCGCGGGGTAGATGTCGGGCGCAATCGCCAGCGCTTTCTCAAACTGCGGAACGGCCTTGGCGTCTTGCCCGGACATGTGCAACGCCATCCCGAGGTTGAGCAGGAGTCCTGGGTTGTCGGGGATCATCCCGACCAGGCTCGTGTAGGCCTTGGCTGCATCGGCGAAGCGCCCTTGCGCCATGGCCTGCTTGCCCTGTTCGGACAGGGCGGCGGGATCGGTCTGAGCGCCAAGCGCGCAGCAGGAGAGCAGAATGAGCGCAAGCGTCCGCACGGCTTCTTTTATTATCGCGGTTGCGCCCGAAATGACAGCGGGGCTCCCGATGAAGGGAGCCCCGTGTGGGTTGTAGCTATTCCGTCGGGCGCGCTTAGAACGAGAAGCGCAGGCCGAGGCGGAACTGGCGGTCCTGGTTGAGGCTTCCCGACGTCGAGGTGACGGTCATGAAGCCGGAGTTGTTCACGTTTGCGTCCGGCGTACCGAACTGCGGGGTGTTCGTGAAGTTGTAGGCCTCGACGCGGAACTGCGCCTTAACCTTCTCGGTGACCGGAATGTCGAGGTGATCAACGTATCGGAACCGGGAAACACCACCGCGGATGTGCTCAAGCGACTGGAAAGAGACTTGATTCAGAAGAAACCCGACATGGCCGCCGTCTTTCTCTCCTTAGGGAACGAAGGACTGGCGACGGAGCCGATAAAGGCGGTAGAAAACTATAAAAAGGGGATGACCGAAATCATCGGGACTCTGAAAAATGCAGGCATCCGTCCCATCGTCGGAAGCGGCTACGCCAGTAACCTCTACACCTCCGAACAATACCGGCTGGTCAAGGAAACCAACCTTTGGCTCAATACACTGGACGTCCCCCTGATCAATCTTCTCGGCGGCCTGGAGGACGGAAAAGGTCATTTCCCCGACGAATTGCTGTTCGATCACAGCCACCCCCTGAACCGGGGACACGAGGAATTGTTCTACGCCGTTGTGCCGAGTCTTTTCACCGTAGATGCAGCGGAGACAGCCCTTCCCGACAGTCTTTTGGAAAGGGGGGTCGTTCTGCCCCGAAAAGGCCTGAGACGTGATCTTCTGAGTTATATCCCCAATGACGTGATGCATTCCTTCGCCGTATCCTTCAGCTTCAAGACTCTCAAAGATACATCCTTGATGAACATCGCATTCGGAAATGAACCATCGGAAACCGCCGTCGTGCAGGGGAAGCTTGTTTACAAAATCGGGGAACACCGGCTGCAGTCGACCGCAGTCGTCCAGGATGGCAGCTGGCATACTGCTGTTATCGTACACCGGCACCTTCCGGGACGCACCACCCTCTACCTGGACGGAATGGCACTGGGGAACATCGAGGAAAGCCGCATCCCTAGGCAATTCCTGCTCGGTCCCAAGGGAGCACGGGAAGTGTCGCTGCGCAACCTGCTCGTCTACCGGTCCGCCCTGAATGATGATGAAATCGAGCTGATCGGCCGGGGAAAGCTGTGGCGCGGCAGTCTGGAGGTGTTTGCCCCCCTCGACGAACCGATCAGGCCCGGTCAGGCGGTGAAAAACCTGGCCGGAACCGATGCAGTGCTGGTCGCCCGTTCACGCCGCTTCACCGACGACCTTGAAGCCATCGAAAGAAAAATCATCAATAGCGAAACGGAACGTGAAACCGAAAAAATCTTTCCGGAGAAGGAAGTGATCGTCCTGCCGGAATCCGATTCGGGACGGTATTCAGGGGTCTACGAAATCGGACCGGGAGACCGGGTGGAGCTCATGTTCCTTGACGGCGCATACTACATCGTCGACCGCGGTCAACGGCAGGAGATTTTCCCCGAAAGCCCCGAGCTGTTCTTCATCAAGCACCCGCTCATGGAGATCGGAATCGCTTTTTCCGGTCTGCAGAACGATCGCTACACGGAACTCCGCATGACCATCAACGGCCAGACCAGGATGACGGCCAAGTGGGTGGATCCCGCCGCTCCTCCGCCGGAACCGAAACCGACCAGAAGAAAAAAAAAGAAGAAACAGCCTTAGTTGTCAACGACCGGTTTCAGTTTGAACAGCCTCAATTCGTTCGGACTGGATTTATAAGCGGCGAGTGCGTATATCTCACTCTGATGGAAATGAAAAACTCTCTGGCGTACACCCAGAGGAAAAACGATTTCATTCGAAACGAACCGACAACTGCCGATTTTACCCTTATGCGTTGAATAGACGGAAAAATACAGCTCCTTATCATCGGAAAAATCGAACACCAGAGCATTTCCTTCTCCATCAATCACTATCTCGGAAAAGAGGGGCAATTTGTCGGGAAAGAAGTTGTCGGCCTCTTCCACTTTTTTCAGCATGAGTTTTCCCAATTCGGGATTCTTTTCAGACGATTTTCTGATGTTTGCCAGATACTCATCCTTTTTCGTCTGTGGGAAGGCAACCGGCTCTTTTTCGATCCGATAGCCCATTCATTTCTCCCCTAGAGACGAAAATATCCAGACTTCAGGGCTGCGCCATTCGGCCAAGAGGAGTTCACCATCGGGCAGAGGCCTGAGAAACAACCGGTCTCCGGACAATGGTGAGGACATTGCGACCATGAATCCTTCTTTCGTCATGATGCCTTCATTGTTTCTATCCCGAATGCTTTTATATATCTCTTTTTCCTCTCCACCGGGAAAATCCTGAAGAGCAACCCGTGTTTTCCAAAAGCCGTCCTTCAGTGGAACACCTCCCAGGATGGCTACCCGATTGTCTTTCAGCGCGTAACAAGCATGAAGCAAATAATCGTATTTGGCCGTTTTC
>CAYMND010000433.1:0-2803 GCA_964391685.1 uncultured Clostridia bacterium
GCCTTCATTTTCGCCGCAGCCCTTCCGGCCCAGCAGATCAACGTGAAATTCGGCTATATCATGCCGTTCCAGTCTTCCGATCTCTGGGACGACAACATCTACAACCTGGCCTATGAAAAGGCGGATTTCAACGCCCTCAATTTCTCCATCGAATACCAGCACCAGTTTCACAGGAACTTCAGCTTCTATGTCGAAGGCGGCCGCTACAAGAGAACGGTCAACAGCGAATACCGGGACTACGAATACCAAGACGGTTCCCCCATCGTCCAGAGCATGCACCTGGACTTGACTTCCCTCGAAATGGGCATCAAGATCAACCTGCTGCCGAGCCGGAGCCGTTTCAGCCCCTACATCGGAGCCGGAGCCGGCCTTTATTTCTGGAAATACGAGCAATACGGCGAATTCATCGATTTCGATGAGTTCGAGGTATACGACGGATTTGCCGACCAGGAGGCCGTAACCCTGGGATTTCATGTGAAGGGCGGTCTGTCCATGCGGATCAACCGCAGCTTCGGCCTGCTTTTGGAAGCCAAGGCCCACTTCGCCGAGGGTGATCTCGGTGAATATTTTGAAGGCTTCGAACCATTTGATCTGGGTGCTTTATCACTTTCCGCCGGTTTTCAGTTTTATTTTTAATTCATTCATGGCATAAATGAGGGGATGATCCGATCACTCATTTGTATCCTCGGATGCCTGGTCCTGGTCGCCGGATTCGCTTGCAATCGCCCTTTGGGGCCCAAGATCGATCCGGCCCGGGACCAGTTTTACGATATGACCCGCCATATCATGACCGATGAGGAGATCGAGATCTACCGACATCTTCCGGACATCGAAAGCAAAAACAAATTCATCCGGGAGTTCTGGGACAAGCGGGATCCCGACCTGAGCACCGAAGAGAACGAAGCCTACGATGAATTCATGCAGCGAGTCCAATTCGCCATCCGCTGGTTTGACGAGCACCAGGGAGAAATGCGCGGCTGGGACACATTGCGCGGTCGGATTCTGCTGCAGCTCGGTTTTCCCGATACCCGGAAGACCGGCAACAGCCTGTTTCTGACCGACCAGTTCGAACGGCGCTACTCCGATTACGAGATCTGGTATTACCGCGAATACGGCCTCAAATTGCTTTTCGTCGACAAGAACGGTTTCGGGCGGTTCGATTTTTACGGACGCTACCCTTCGGCCCTGACCTACGCCGTAAGCCAGAGCCGGCATCGGATGCTGGGCGCCGACTCCGGAGGTTCGGAGCACCGGTTCCGCTTCGACGTCGACCACCGCGGAGGGGAAATCGAAATCACCATCCCCGTGAAGCATCTGATTTTCGACGAAAAGGACGAACGCCTCAGTGCCCGGTTCAGTTTCACCCTCTTCGTCTATCTCGATGCCAAATCACAGGAAACCATCCGAAAAGAACTGGACTATTCCGACAACAAGACGAACGTACTGGAAAAAAAGGAAATCATTTTCCAAATTCCCTTCGTTCCCGGGGAAAAAGGTCATTATTTTATCGAGGTCATCGGAAAGAACATGCAGAACGGAGAAAGGTACCGTACTTTTTTGAAAATAAAACCTTAGATGGGAGTCTAAAAATGAGAAAGAGATTTTTTTTCCTGATGGCGCTTGCAATTTTCCTGTGCACGTCCTGTTCCAAGATGCCTCCCGTCGAACAGGATCCCTTTTTCAGCAGTTTCTTCGAGCAGACCCGCCATATCATGTCACCCGAAGAAATCGAAATCTATCGCCATCTCCCCGACGCCAAGGCCAAGGAAGAATTTATCACCGAGTTCTGGCTCAAGCGGGACCCCGACCCGAACACCGAAGAGAACGAAAGCAAGGAAAACTTCGAGGAAAGAATCGAATTCGCCAATCGTCACTTTAACGAACACAGGGGACAGAACCGGGGCTGGGACACCCTGCGGGGAAGAATTCTGCTTCAGTTGGGCTTTCCCGAGGAAAGACGCTGGGGCACCAAACGGGTGACCGATGCAACCGGAATCATGCGGGATTATCAGACGGAAATCTGGTACTACTACCGCCACCAGCTGACCCTGGTTTTCTCCGACCGGGACGGACATGGGGAGTACGAACTGGAGACCTTGTCTCCGAGTCTTCTGACCGCTATCGAAAACAGTCACTACAGCATTGACAACGCCCTGTTTCCCGACAACGAAAACACCTTCAAATTCCGCACCGAGTACAAAAACGGAGAAATCCTCATCGACATCCCCAGCAAGAGCCTGCTCTTCAATGAAGACGAAGACTGGCTGTCGGCGGATTTCAGTTTCACGATATACGTCTATGAGGATTTCAGAAAAACGGACACCATCACCCGGGACATCCGTTTCAAAGAGGACAAGGAAACCGTGCTGAGATCGAAAGACATCACCCTGAAGATCCCCTTCAGCCGCGAAAAACCGGGAACATATCAGCTGGATATTATCGGCAAGGCCATGGGAGACAACCAGCGTTACCGCAACTTCTGCAGGGTCCGGTTCTGAGCCCCGCGAAATCCGTTCAGAACGATGCGGCGGGCCTGGTCGCCGATGATTTCGAACCGGGCCTCCACCACTTGTTCCAGATTCCAGTAACTGGGAGACAGGTACTCGGCCCACTCCACCACAATCACCCCATTCCCCAGCTGATCATCGATTTCAGGGCAGAAACCGATTTCTCCCGGCTGATTCCCCAGGCGGTATAGATCGAGATGGTAGAGGTGGTTGCGGTCTCCCTCGTAACAGTTGAGCAAGGTGAAGGTCGGGCTGACCACCTCGTCGGAATCTATCCCCATTCCTCGGGCCAGCCC
>CAYMND010000434.1:0-2799 GCA_964391685.1 uncultured Clostridia bacterium
TATCGATCGGCCCGACTGTCCTTCGGTTTTCCCTCCGGACACACGTCCGGGGCGGTGGCCTTGTGGGGAGGGCTGGCGATGTATTTCAAACCCCGACTCCTCAAATGGCTGGCGGGCCTGATGATCTTTCTCCTGGCTTTTACCCGACTATACCTGGGGGTGCATTTCCTGGCCGATATCCTGGGAGGACTTGTCCTGGGCGGAATTACACTGTTTCTGGCCTGGCGGTTATGGGGGCGGGAGTGGACCATGGAGTATCTCTTCAACCGTCCATCACCGGCTTGGCTGTTGTCACCGCATATGTTGTACCTGTTCTATCTGCCCCTGATCCTGCTGCTCTTCAAGATTTTGTCACCGTCGATATCGGGCCATTATCTGGGCGTCAACACCGTCTATCTTATCTTGGCCCGGAAAGGTCTTCCCTCGGATGGAGGAACTTGGACTCAACGTTTGATGCGGGTTCTGCTGGCGGCTTTGCTGTTTTTTCTGGTGAACATGGGTGCCGCCAAGCTCATTGTGTTCGTTTCCGCGACTTCCACCGCCTATTTTGGCAGATTTATTTCAGCCTGGCTGGGAACGGCACCGTCATTCCTGCTTGCTTTTTACCTGATGAAGCGATTTGGACTATACGAAAAAAAGAAATGAACGGGAGTCGCTGACTGTCGGATGAGACTCAAAAACTTCCTGCTCACCCAGGCGGGATTGATCTCTTTCGCTTTGGGAATGATCGGTGTGGTTGTACCCGGGCTTCCCACAACGCCCTTTCTCATCCTGGCTTCGGTTCTCTTCTGCAAAAGCCATCCCGGCCTCTACCGCTGGCTCATTGAACATCCCCGATTCGGAGAGGGAATCCGCCGTTTCAACGAGGAGCGGATCATCCCGCTGCGGGTGAAGGTGCTGGCCCTGAGCATGATGACCCTCATGATCGGCACCTCCGTTTTGTTCTTCATCTCATCCCCCTGGATAAAGGCGGGGGTGCTGGCCCTCGGAGGAATTGGTACCTGGGTGGTGCTCTCCTTCCCCTCCCGGCCCGACCGCTGAGGAAAGAGAAAGCCATGTTTCTACCCCCAGTACCGATTTACTGAGTAAAAGTGTATGCCTATTGACACTGATCAATCAAAGATAAGTCTGGTTCACTAAAAAGAATAATATCTGATAAGGTCATCCAGAGATTCAGGAATTGAAATTAGATTATTGCGCTCTGCTGCAGACAATACGGTTTTTCTAGGCATCGATTCACCAAGATGATTATAATAAAAACGATCTTTTACTGTCATTAAATTATTAAGCGTATACCATTGAAAATGCAATAATTTAATGTATAAAATAAGTAAAGAAAATAAGTATTTAACGAAGAGGAGAATATAGAATCGTTATGGAGAATCCGGCAAGACAAAACATTGCTTATCTTCGCGTTTCAACTCTCGATCAGGATATAGAAAAAAACAAAGCAGAAATTCTTCACCTGGCCAATGACAAAAAACTAGGCAAGGTGCGCTTTATTGAGGAAAAGATTTCCGGAAAAGTCAGCTGGAGAAATAGAAAAATTGCCGAAGCACTTGAAGTTTTGAAAGATGGGGACAGCATCATTGTCAACGAATTATCTCGTTTGGGTAGAAGCATGCTCGAATGCATGGAGATTCTATCCATCGCCATTCAAAAGGGGATTCGTGTTTACGCCGTGAAAGGAAACTGGCAACTGGATCAGTCTATTCAAAGCAAAATCATCGCCATGGCCTTTGCTATGGCTGCGGAAATCGAACGGGATCTCATTTCCAAGCGAACCCAGGAGGCTTTGCATGCCAGGAAAGCATCGGGAATAAAACTGGGCCGTCCGGTTGGTCCTGGAAAAAGCAAACTGGATAAATACAGAGAAGAAATTGAAGCATTTTTGGCCAACGGCTCGACTCAAAAATTCATTGCCATGAAATATGGAACCACAGAAGCCAATTTACACGGTTGGATGAAAAAACGTGGATTGAAACGGGCCCTACAATCATCTGCTCGGAGTTAGACTGAAGTACATAAAACGAGACACTGGATTGCCACGGCATATATTGCAAGAAAATTGGTTGAAGGAGAGATAGAATGGGCGAAAAATTAAAATTCAACTATGACCGGGAAGCCGATATCCTGTACATCAATATGGTCAAACCATACCCTGAACAGGAATCAGAAGAAATCGGTGACGAAGTGATTGCCAGGTTGAATCCCAAAACTGGAGAGATTGAGAACCTGGATGTTCTTTTCTTTTCAACTCGTCTACTTCGCAGCGACCTCATGGAGTTGCCGATAAAGGCCAATTTCCAACTTTCGATTCGTTGATAGAGAATGGCTGAGAAAAAAGGGAAATGTTGTTTTATTAAATGAATGTTGTAAATTTTATTACAAGGTTATAAGAGACTCCCCTGAAAAAAGTATTCATTATCTGTGTATTGCTTTCTTGTTTGGCCTTGTTCGGACAAGATAAAATGTTCTCACCATTCGCTTCTTTATTAGGTAATTGGCAGGGGGAAGGTTCTGGCTTTGGTGGGCAAACCTCTAAAATAACATCATCTTTTGATCTCGTAATGGGAGATATGTATATAGAGGTCAAAAACGATTCAAAATTTGCACCAACAGATAAGAATCCAAAGGGCGAAAACCATAGCGATCGGGGATTTATCAGTTTTGATAAACAAAAAAAAGCCTTTTTTTATCGACAGTTCAATATCGAAGGGTACGTCAACGAATATATCTTGAAACACTGCTGTCCAAAATAAGCCAGTTTTCAAAAGTCGATCTATATAGGACAAGGGT
>CAYMND010000435.1:0-2798 GCA_964391685.1 uncultured Clostridia bacterium
AATCATTCTGTACTGGGACGGGCTCAGCAGCCCCAACCGATATGCCGATTCAGACAACCGCTCATGGGCGTTGTCTTCGCGCAGCGAAAGCCGGTACTCCGCCCGGGCGGTGAAGAGGCGATAGGGTTCGTCTACACCCTGGCGTACCAGATCGTCCACCATGACCCCCATGTACCCCAGGTGACGCTGAACTACGAACGGTTCCTTTTCCCGCAAAGCCAGAACGGCATTGACACCGGCAAGCAGCCCCTGGGCGGCGGCCTCCTCATACCCGGAAGTTCCGTTGATCTGACCGGCAAAATAGAGCCCGGGAAGGGAACACAGACAGAGAGTATGGTCCAACTGACGGGAATCAACGGCATCGTACTCGATGGCGTATGCCGGCCTCATCATAACGGACTTTTCCAGACCCGGCAGCGCAGATAGCATCTCCCGCTGTACCGATACCGGCAGGCTGGTTGACAGGCCGTTGATGTAAACCTCGGCGCAATGCACTCCTTCGGGCTCGAGGTAAAAGTGATGGCTCGTCCGGCTGGTGAACTTGACGAATTTGTCCTCAATGGACGGGCAGTAGCGGGGACCGACACCCTCAATCCGACCGCTGTAGAGCGCCGAGAGACCAATGTTATCCAATACGATTCGGCGCATTTCTTCTGTCGTTCGACCGATATGACAAACAACCCTGTTCTTCAAAACCTTTCGTGTGCGCAGCGAAAACGACTGAGGTGACTCATCTCCAGGTTGAGGTGTAAAACGGCTCCAGTCGATGGTTTTACGATGCAGTCTCATGGGGGTTCCGGTCTTGAACCGTTTCAATGAGATCCCCAGATCACTCAGGACCCGGGAAAGGTAGCCATCGGCAATCTCATTGGCCCGGCCGGCGGGATACTGGGTGTCCCCCACATGGATTATACCCCCCATGAAGGTTCCACCGCACAGAATGAGCGCATCGGCGGGAATGTATTCCCCGCTCTCGGTTCTGATCCCCGCCACCCGATTGTTCCGAACGACAATATCACGGACCATTCCCTGATAAAGAGTCAGATTCCTCTGCTTTTCCAGCCAACGGGACATGAAGATGCGATAGGCGACTTTGTCGTTCTGACAACGCCCAGCCCGAACAGCAGGCCCTTTGCTCCGATTGAGAGTCAGAAAGTGAATTCCCGTGGCATCAGCGCTGAGCGGCATCACCCCGCCCAAGGCATCGATCTCGCGAACCAGATGCCCTTTGGCGATTCCCCCGATGGAAGGATTACAGGACATCTGACCGATGGTCTCCAGATGCAGGGTGATCAACAGGACATCGGCGCCCATGCGGGCGGCGGCACAGGCCGCCTCGATTCCGGCATGGCCTGCTCCGACAACTACAATTTTCTCCTTCATTTTCCGATACAAAAGGATGAGAAAATCCTGTCCAGCACATGATCCGGAGTGACAGCTCCAGTGAGCAGCGAGAGCTGCTCGCCGATTCTGCGGATCTCCTCGGCCACCAGTTCCAACATCATACCGGACCTCATCCCTTCCTGAATCCTTTCAAGACCTTCAGAGACCTTTTCCAGCAACTCCCGCTGCCGCAGATTGATCGACAGGTCGTCAGCCGAAGGCTTGAATTCCTCCGACCACTCCTCCAGAAGTGTTCTGACTTCACCGAGCCCGAGGCCGGTTCTGACCGACATGAGAATGGGACGTTGATCAGCCGGAAATCCACTCCAGCGATGCTCTTTTGGGTCGGTTAAAAGATCGGCCTTGTTGAGCAGCAAAGCTTTGGGCGCATTTACGAAACGTGCGAAGAAATCGTGTTCCCAGCCCTGCCCTTCCCGGCTGGCATCGACTACAAACAACATCGCCGAAGCATCCTGAAGAGCAGCGAGCCCCCTTTCCACTCCTTCCCGTTCGATATGGTCCTCGCTCAGGGGATTGATTCCGGCGGTATCATACAGTTCCACGGCCACATGATGAAGGTAGAACCGTTCCTTGATCACATCCCGTGTCGTTCCGGGTGTTTCGCTGACGATCGCCCTTTTGTCACCCAGCAGGGCGTTGAACAAGGATGAATTACCGGCATTGGCGGGTCCGGCGATGACGATACGCAGTCCCTGGCTGAGCCGATCATAGAATGCCGATTGGTCCAGAAGTCTGGACAATTTCTCCCGGGTTTTCCCCAAAGGTGCCAGAAGAGGTTCCATCTCCAGATTCTGATCCTCCGCAAATTCGATACCGGTTTCAACCCATGCGGACAGGTCCAAAAGGGCCGAGCGGAGTTCTTCCGCCAGCCGGGAGATTCCCCCTCCCATGGCGTTGAGAGACAACCGGTAGGCGGTATCCGAGCCGGCACGGATGAGCTGCCCGAGGGCTTCGGCTTCCGGAAGATCCATCTTTCCATTGCAATAGGCACGGAAACTGAATTCCCCCGGTCCGGCGCTTCTCACCCCCTCCACACGCGTTATGGCGGCCAGAAGGGTCTGGACCAGAAACGGATTGCCATGAACATTGAATTCGGCCATATCCTCCCCGGTGTATGAAGCCGGCCCGGGGTAAAAGGCCACCAGTCCCCGGTCGATGAGACCATCCTTTTCCACAAGCTCCCGCAGATAAAGTCGGCGCGGTTCCCATTGAACGGGAGGGCGGCGGACGATTCTTCTCAACACATCGAGAACGCCTCCACCGGAAATCCGGACGATCGCCACCCCGCTTTGCCCCGGCGGAGTGGCCAGAGCGGCGATGGTATCTTCGCTCATCACTTCATTCTGATGGTGACAACCTTCTGGAAATCGTCGCCGGCGACGATTTCCAGAAGG
>CAYMND010000436.1:0-2793 GCA_964391685.1 uncultured Clostridia bacterium
ACCCGGTCATCGGCAGCGCCTACGCACTGCAGCGGCATTTTTCCTCCGGGAAGACGCCCCGATCGAGCCTTCTGAACCTTCCGGCCGGCACGATCCCTCTCGATCCCGCGGATGATTCGGGCGATTCCTGGACCGTCCGGCAGCCGTCACCGACCTTCGGGGAAATTCTCGATTCCAAAGAACTGTGCCGGATCCTGAGCCTGCCGCATGAAGCGATCCTCCCGGATACACCTGTCTGTATCGTTTCCACCGGTCTGCCCCACGTCATCGTTCCCCTGCGGAACCGGGAATTCCTTGGCCGCTGTCGGGTTAATCTGGACGCCTATTACGAGATGGTTGAAAAAACGAAGGTGCAAAACATCCTGGTCTATTGTCCCGACCCCCACGAAGCCGGCCAGGACTACGCCGCCCGCATGTTCGCCCACGCCCTGGGTGTGGCCGAAGATCCGGCCACCGGAAGCGGCAACGGCTGCCTGGCCGCCTATCTGCTGCATCATTCCCACTCGGGAGTTCCAGAGGTGGAATTTATCGTCGGCCAGGGATACGAGATGGAACGTCCGTCGCAACTTCACCTGAAATGCGTCCGGAAAGGCGATTCGATGGAGGTTTTTCTCAGCGGCCGGGTGCAGGAAATTGCCTCCGGTGAATGGCCGGATTCATCCGTTTGATCCGTTTTTTTTGATGAACATGTGATCAATTCACCATCGAACCATCCTCTCACGGGATTTCTGATTTCACTCGCTCGACCATGAAACGATGAAGACCCGTGCTGATCAGGAGTCGATCGTACGCTCCTTCCTTTCGGGAAACCGGCTGGATCACCATGTGCAGCTCCTTGATCAAGAGCACATCCGGGCTCTGAGGCAGGCAGCGGTATTCCCTTCCATCCGAAAACCGGGCGGACAGCTTTCCGGCGCTCCGGACGATGGTGAAACTGTTTTTCTCATCCAGAGAGTAGGTCCCCGAAAACCGATCGAAGTCGGTATCGGAAACGGCACATCCCTGCGGGAAATAGAACTCCTGGGTCGGCAGTCCCAGGGCGATGGCCCCGAGCGATTCATCCACCCGCCGCTGGAAAGCCGACTCGAAGTTGTAGAGACTGATGACCACCACGTCGTCTTGTGGAAAAAGCTGAACCTGCGTACCGAAGCCGTTGATGGCCCCGGCGTGTTCCATCAGTTTCCGACCGAAGCGTTCCCGAATGAACCATCCGTAGCCGTAATTGCCCTGTCCCGGCGTGAACATCTTTTCGCTGAGTTCCGCACCGATCACTTTATGGTCCAGAACCCCCCGGGTCCACTTGAACAGGTCCTCCACCGTGGAACAAAGGGATCCGGCTCCGCTGGTGAACGGGAGATTGCGGTAGGGGGCGTTGATGATTTCACCGTCGTAGCAGGCGTAGCCGTCCGCCCGATGCCGGACGAGATGCTCGAAGACATCCTGGCCGGTCCGCTCCATTTTCAACGGTTTGAATATCTTCTCGTTCAGAAACTCTTCGTATTTCCGGCCGGACACTTTCTCGATCACCGCCGCCAGCAGCACGTATCCGGAATTGCTGTAGGAGAATTTCTCCCCGGGACCGCCCACCGGCGGTTCGTTCTTGAACCAGTCGATCACCTGGTCTATGCTCATGTCCCGAATCAGCATTTCACCGTACTCTTTGATCTGGTTGTAGTTGGCCACTCCCGAGGTATGGTTGAGCAGGGTGTGCAATGGAATCCGATCCCCGTTCGGGAATCCCTCGATGTACTTCGAAAGCGGATCGTCGAGCCGGATTTTTCCTTCCTCTGCCAGAATCAGAATCCCCATGGCCGTAAACTGCTTGCTCACCGATCCGAGACGGAACACCGTGTCGCCTGAGTTGGCCATGTCCCATTCCCGGTTGGCCGGGCCGTATCCTTTCTGGAAGAGAATCCGATCCCCTTTTCCGATCAGGACCGTCCCGCTGATCAGGTTGTCTCGAACCAGAGGCTCAATCAAACGGTCCACCCGATTTTCCAGGGACAGTTCCTGTGAAAACAGGGGGTGTAATGACAATACAACTGCAATCAATACGGTTAAACGTCTCACGATTCAGGCTCCTTGTTACAATATAAAACCTAGTACGCAAGCCTGAAATGGATTGTTTTTCTGAATACCGCCTTACCGTCCCATGGTTTACCCCCCGTGTCCTGCAGGAGATGTCGGCTACTTCCGTTCACCCCTCGTTTCATCCCCGTAAACAGCCGCCAATGAAATCGTTTGCTCTCATTTCATTCGGGTTCGAACAAAATTTTTTTGATGAAACTCATCTTTCCCGTTACGAATCCGCACCTTGTGAGGGCATCGCCTGTGTTCATCAGGATCGGACTTGAGCGCCGCAAAGGCGAATAGTGCCTGCTGATGCAACAAAACGGGGTTCTGCTGCGTATCTGTCAGCAGCGGCAGATCAAGTCCGCCAAAATGTGGAGACCAAATGAATAAGTGTATACCGATTCTGTTTGTTCTGATGTCATGCTTGTTCCTGAAGGCGGAGAAACTCGGCACCCTGGATACCCTTCTCAAACCCGCTTCGATCAGTATTACCGATGGCAAAGTACTGGTAATGGACATGGACAATGTCAAAGTGTACGAGCAGAACACGTTGAAAATGCTGTATTCCTTCGGAAGACAGGGTGAAGGACCGGGGGAATTCACCGTCACCCCCAGGAGACCCCTCGTGTTTCGCGTGGCCGGAGATCAGGTGGTGGTGGAATCGTTCAACAAAGTATCCGTTTTCACCATGAAAGGCATCCTGGTCAACGAGATACGGAA
>CAYMND010000437.1:0-2784 GCA_964391685.1 uncultured Clostridia bacterium
GGGTGACCGGCAAACAGGACTTCCTGGCGTGGCGTGAATATGCGGCCTTCGACCCGCCGGCTGCCGGGATCGAAACCGGTCAGGAACACCGATTCGGAAAAGTTGATCTCCCGGGCCATGGTCTGCATGGTCGATTTCGAAAGTGCACCGTCAGGAAAGAAAACGGCCAGTTGATTTCCCTGGTAGGGCCTTTTGGCGAATACATCGAGAATATAGAATTTCATGCTTCCTTCCTGTACTGTTCAACAGCCAGTTCATGGGTGTTTCGGGTTCTTGAATGATAGAGAATCAGGATTTCCATTGTTCTTCTCCTTTCTTACAGTTCAGACATCAGGCATGCAAGCCGGGAAAGAGTCGTTTGGTTGCGGCGGATGAAGGTCCATTTGCCGATCCGTTTGGACCGGACGAGACCTGCATCGAGCAGAATCCGGATGTGCTGGGTGGCGGTGGGCTGACTGACTTCCATTTTTTCGGCGATCAGAATGACGCATACTCCATCGAGAACGAGGTCTCCATCCTTCTGTGCGGGGAAATGGTCATGTGGGGATTTCAGCCATTCCAGAAGTTTCAGTCGTTTCTCATGCCCCAGGGCTTTGAACAGTTTTTCGGTTTTCATAAATAGATATATAGCAAATTGACTATGCGATGTCAATGCTTTCGATCGGAGTGGAAGAAACTGTGAACCATCACCCGGAACACAGTCGAGAGTTGAGGAAAAGAAAGGGGCGGGCAATGAGGCCCGCCCCTCTGGGGGCATGAGGAAACAGTGAGGGCTTTGATTATTCCTTGATCACCATTTCCTCGAGCAAATAACCCGCACCCGAGAATTTCTCGGTAATGAAGAGCACGTAGCGGATATCCACGGAGATGGTCCGCTGCAATTCCGGGATGATGTAGTAATCACCGGTGACGCTCTCGTAGGTCATATCGAAGATGATGCCGGTCTGTTCTCCATCGGCGTTGAGGGTGGGGGAGCCGGAGTTGCCGCCGGTGACATTGGTGGTGTTGAGGAAACAGGTGGAGATGTCCTGAAGGTCCGGATCCATGTAACGGCCGAAATCCTTCTGATTCCAGAGCTCTTCCAATTTCTGCGGTACTGCGAAGGGGAATTCGTCCTGTTTCTTTTCCAGGACACCGGCAAGGGTGGTTTTCGGCCGGTAATATACCGCATCCTTCGGAGAATAGCCGTCGATGACACCCGAAGTGAAACGGAGGGTGGAGTTTGCGTCCGGTGCCATGTTTTTTTTGTATTTCAAGGCGATTGCAAGATAGTCCCGGCGAAGATCGGACAATTCCTGGGCCATGGCTTCGCTCTGCTTGTCGAACTCATCGCCCATGGTCACGATTTCCGCGGCCATCTGCAGCAGCAGGTCTTTGGTCTCTTTCAACTGGCCGGGACTCTTTCCGAACAGGGCCAGCCGCTTTTCGGCGTTCCCCAGAATGGTGGCAGCGTAGGCCCGGTCCACCAGCTCGTTCACCGCGTCCTGACCTTTCTCCATGGCCTCTTTCAGTGTGGACGGCAACAGGAGCCCGGTTCTTCCGATCTTTTTGCCCAGAACAAACTTGAGGAACGCTTTGTCGGTGTCGAAGTCATAACCGCGTTCCGCCAGTTGGATGCGCTGTTTCAGCCGGGAAAGATCCCGTTCCTGGTATCCCGGTTCTCTTTTGCTGTCGGGCTTCTGGAGCTCCACGGCGGCTTTGTACAGGGTGCAGGCCTGTCCCATCAGCGCCGAACCGGATCGGGGGGATTTCAGGTTGTTGATGAGCTCGTATTTTTCACCGAACTGACGGTTCCGTTCGATAAATTCCGCGATTTTATCCAGGCTCTGCCGGGCCTGCAGGCGTGTTTTTTCATCGGTGATTCCGTCGACGAAGGCCGTCTCCTCACGCTGCTTCAGATGGGCGATCTTGCGGTTCCGAAATCCTTCCAGCTTTCCGGTGTAGTTTTTCAGACCGTTGTTGAGCCCTTTGATCAGAGAGGCGTACTTGATCTGAATGGCCCGATCGTTCTTCCCGGCATTTTCGAAAAAGTCGATGACGTCTTTGAACTGGTCCAGTCTTTTCTGCAGGTCTTCGACCTCGGCGTTGAACTGGGCGGAGGTGTAGTTGCGGTAGGTGCGGCCGGGATAGCCCATAATGAAGGAGAAGTCTCCTTCCCTGACCCCTTTGAGACTGATGGTCAGAAAGGATTTGGGTTGGTAGGGGACATTGTCCTTGTGGTATTCACGGCCGACGTTGTCGGGGGAGACATAGGCCCTCAGGTAGGAGAAATCACAGGTGTGTCGCGGCCACATCCAGTTGTCCACCTCTCCGCCGAAATTGCCGATGGCCTGGGGGGGTGCGTACACCAGACGCAGGTCTTTCAGCCGTTTGAAAGTGTAGAGATAGTAGCGGTTGCCGCTGTACATGGAGCTGATGGTGCAATAGAGGTCAGTCCCATGACTTTCGGCCTTGCGGATGATGGCTTTCTTGACTGCCTCCAGCCTCTTATAGCGTTCGTAGGGCTTCAGGTTCTTCTTGAGCTGCCGGGTCACCTGGGCGGTGATGTCTTCGTAGTGCAGCAGCACGTCGGCGATGTACCCTGCTGCCGGGATTTCTTCGGTTCCGCTCCGGGCCAGGAAACCGTCGGTAATGTAATCGTGCTCCTTGTCGGACGCCCGTTGAATGGCGCCGAAGGCTACGTGGTGGTTGGTCAGGATCAGCCCTTTCGGGGAGACAAATTCACCCGTGCCTCCTCCCAGATGCACCACGGCACTCATCAGGCCGCTGCCGTCCGTTTTGTAC
>CAYMND010000438.1:0-2781 GCA_964391685.1 uncultured Clostridia bacterium
GTGTCCGGGCGCAGATACCCGCAGGGCATAAACAAGCGGCGCCCCTACACGACGGACCGGCACAAGGGCGGCCCCTACCCTAGCAAATATATTTTCGCGTTCTCGTGAACAAAGATTTTCGGGCAGGCTCCCGCCCATCCGATGATCCCTCATCATCCCTGTCAAAGCCACGAATCAAGGCCCATAGGGCGTACATGATATTGAAAAAAGCGGAGATACCGGCAATTCCCCCGGATGCGGAATCCCTGAAAAGGCTCTCCGTCATCAGTTATACCTTGGGTGAAACAAGAAAAACAAGAGGGATTGCGGGATCGGCGCTGCAATTTGGCCAGCTGTAAAAATTATGATCTGCATGTTGAAATAGGGGAAAAGTGGGCTTATTATTGAATTGATCGGGGAAAAAAATGTACAAGACCAGATCGATCGTCATCAGCCTGTGCCTCATTATGCTGGCCGTATCGATCCATTCCTACTGGAAACGATCGTCCCGGTCGCCGGATTCTCCGGAGGTCCTGTTCGGTATTCCGGTCTATCCCGAGGCCAAACTGAACATTCCCCTTTCCGGAACCGGCAGCCCGCGTATCTTCGTATATCTGACCGACGACTCCCTGGACCAGGTGCTGGCCTTCTACACCGAGGCCTTCAAGGCGGAACCCATAGTCCTTTCTTACGGAAAAACCTCCATGACCGTGTACCAGTACCTGATCAAACCCAGCGACATAACGAACTATCCGCTCAAGGGAGTCGAGGTGATGCCCTACAACGCCTTCTACCGGCGAATTCTCAAGAAATCCGTGAAAATCAAGATCTATGTCCCGGAGGAGGAGATCGGTGACAGTGAAACCCCTCTGGATTGAAGCGGATCAAAGGAAGAGCGAAAGGATTTTTCTGGTGAAATTGACAAAGGCTACCAATTAGGTTATATTTATTTCGGAGGTTGAAAAAACCGATGAAAACATCCGATTATTTTGACTATAACGCCACCACGCCGGTGGATCCGCGTGTTCTGGAGAAAATGCTGCCCTTTTTTTCCGAGCGGTTTTTCAATGTGTCCTCGTTCTATCATCAGGCCGGTGAAACACTGGCCGAAATGGAAGCCGCCAGGAAGCATTTGGCCGAACTGATCGGTGCCGGCCCAGAGGAACTGATCATCTGCGGCAGTGGTACCGAATCGGACAACCTGGCCATTCTGGGCACGGCCCGACTGAAAGGGAAGGGGCATGTCATCACCAGCGCCATCGAACATCCGGCGGTACTCAACACCTGCAAGGCACTGCAGAAGGAGGGCTTCGAGGTGACTTTCCTGCCGGTGGACGGACACGGTTTTGTTTCCCCGGAAGATCTCAGGAAAGCGATCCGTCCGGACACCTTCCTGGTGTCGGTGATGTGGGCCAACAACGAAATCGGTACCGTTCAGCCGGTGGCCGAACTGGCACGGATCAGTCATGAACACGGTGCCCTGTTTCACACCGACGCCGTCCAGGCTGTGGGTAAACTGCCCATCGACGTCACGGCAACGGATGTCGATCTGCTCAGTTTTTCAGCCCATAAGATCTATGGTCCCAAGGGACTGGGGGTTCTGTACAAGAGAAAAGGGATCGCCCTCAAACCGCTGGTTTACGGCGGCGGACACGAAAAGGGGCTGCGCTCCGGCACGGAGAATGTGGCCGCCATCGTCGGCGCCGGCGAAGCGGCCCGGCTGATCCAAGAGGAAATGACCGATGAAACCGCAAGGCTGAGAATCTGGCGCGACCGGCTCGAGGACCGGATTGCGACCCTGATCCCCAAGGTTCTGGTCAACGGTGATCGGGAGCCCCGATTGCCCAACACCCTGAATGTCTCCATCCGTTTCATCGAGGGGGAAGGGATGCTGGCGCTGCTGGAGCAGCACAATCTGGCTCTCTCATCCGGATCGGCCTGTTCTTCGAAATCCCTGGACCCTTCCCATGTGCTGCTGGCACTGGGGCGCTCCCATGAGGACGCCCACGGCAGCCTGCGCATCAGCATGGGGCGATTCACCAGAGAAGAGGATGTGAACCACCTGCTGGAACATCTTCCTCCGGTGGTCGAAAGACTGCGGCGGATGTCGCCCCTCTGGCGGGAACAACTCGAACAGACCGGAAAATAGAGGAGGATTCGATGCTCTACAGCAAAAAAGTCATGGAACAGTTTCAGAACAGTGAAGGCTATGGACGAATAGAGAACGCCGATGGAATCGGCAAAGTGGGCAATGCCAGGTGCGGTGACGTGATGTGGATCTATCTCAAGATCGACGACGGGATCATCACCGACGCCAAGTTCGAAACCTTCGGCTGCGTGGCCGCTATCGCCACCAGTTCGATGGCAGTGGGAATGATCAAGGGGCGACCCGTGGACGAGGCTCTTCAGCTGACCAACAAGGCGGTTGCCGAGGCCCTGGACGGTTTGCCACCGGAAAAGCTGCACTGTTCGGTGCTGGCCGAAGAAGGGATCCGTGCCGCCATAGAGGACTACAAACAGAAACATGGCTGACCTGATGATCTCCTGGGCGAAGTACAGCTGGACTCTCTGGCTGGATCTTGCCCCCTACCTGATTCTCGGTTTCGCCCTGGCCGGTCTTCTTCACGGAGTGTTCGGCGAAGCGATGATCCGTCGCCATTTTTCCAGCAACCGTTTTTCCGCGGTGCTGAAGGCGACTCTGCTGGGAATTCCTCTTCCGGTTTGCTCCTGCGGGGTGATTCCCCTGGCGGAATCGTTGCGCAAGGAAGGTGCCTCGAAGGGGGCCACTCTGGCTTTTCTGGT
>CAYMND010000439.1:0-2779 GCA_964391685.1 uncultured Clostridia bacterium
ACCGACAACCCGGATGTCCCGATTGGGGACGAGCCTCCGCCAAAGCCATAACAACCCATGAGAAAACCGAGCAAGCCACAAACCTACAAAATTGAAGGGGGCATTCCCTTCAGGAGGGCCACCGTTATTCGGGCCACAAAAAGATGAAAAAAGAAGGAGCAGGCATGAGCATTGAGAGGGGGAAGCACAATTTGCTTGATGTCCCTACAACAAAAAGCGAAAAGCACTTCCATTGCCCTGCCTGCCCCTTCTTCAACCATGAGACTTTCAGTTGCACCTGGACTCCGAAACGAAAAGCAGTTCACGGAAAAACCAGGCAGGGATTCAGTAAAAAAGCTGTCGAAAAAGAAGGAACAAACTATTTCAGAAACGGTACTCCGTTATCATCTTCAGTACACAGATGATTGAACGGTAATCGTACCCATATCATTGAAAATCGGCTCGATATCGGTAAACAGATCATTCCGCTGTTCCTGAAGTAATACGCATACAAGAATTATCACCGGTAAGGATAACCTTCAATTCGTTCCGGCGGATTGGGACGACATCTTTGATGAAAATAAAAATAGTCTGGAATTGATTTTTTTCAGGGGAAATATTCTTTCTATATGAGCCCCCAACCATCAGTATGACATTCAAGATCAGGTAAAGATCGTGAAGCAGGTAAAAAATGTAAGTTATCTATTTTCCTGCGGAATGGATTGACAAAATGTATGTTAATCGAAGAAAATAATGATGTTGAGCTTTTACAATTCAAATAATCTATACAACATGGTGTAAATGGAAAAACAACTCTATTCAGTAATTGTCGGAACGGGATCTTATACCCCGGAAAAACGGGTAAAAAACAGCGATTTCCTGGACAAAGAATTTTATGACGCCAACGGTCAGAAACTTCAGAAAAGCAATCGGGAGACCATCGACAAATTGGCCGAGATTACCGGAATCCAGGAGAGACGTCACGCTGCAAACGACCAACTGGCTTCCGACCTGGCCTATCTGGCAGCTCTCGATGCCTTAGACTCCTCCGGAATCAACAAGGAATCCCTGGACTATATCATCGTAGCCCATAACTTCGGTGACATTCTCCACAACAACCGCCGTTCCGATTTCGTCCCCTCTCTGGCCGCCAGAGTCAAGAACAAACTGGGGATCGTCAATCCCGGTACAATCGCCTACGATCTGCCTTTCGGTTGCCCCGGTTGGCTGCAGGGCATCATCCAGGCAAATTATTACCTGAAATCGGGTGACTGCCGTAGAGTAATGGTAATCGGGGCAGAGACACTCTCCCGAATCAGCGATCCTCATGATCGGGACAGCATGATCTACGCCGATGGTGCCGGAGCGACGATTCTCGAAGCGACAGCCAGCGACCGTCCACTGGGTATTCTTTCCCACGCAGCCCGCAGCGACACCATTGAACACGCATATATGCTTTGGATGGGCAGATCCTACAACCCGGATCACCAAGGCGATGATCTCTACCTGAAAATGGATGGTCACAAGCTTTATGAATACGCCTTGAAAACCGTTCCTCTGGTGGCTAAGGAGAGCATTGACAAGGCCGGACTGAGCATAGGCGACATCAGAAAAGTGTTGATTCATCAAGCCAACGAGAAAATGGACGAAGCCATTTTGAAACGCCTGTTCAAACTTTGCGGCGGTGCCTATATGCCCGAAGTCATGCCCATGATCATCTCCTGGCTGGGCAACAGCTCGGTGGCTACGGTCCCGACCTTACTCGATCTGCTGCGCAAAGGTAAACTGGAAGATCACGCCTATTCTTCCGGAGACAACATCGTCTTGACTTCAGTGGGCGCTGGGATGAACATTAACGCCGTTGTCTACCGCATTCCCTGATGTATTCAATCCACTCGTTTGGGTGAGGTATATAGATAACGCTTGATTTTCTGGGTGGGAGTTTTTTCGAATGGCTCGCGTTGTTCGATAAACCGACTGACACGTGAAAAAGACGGGATCTGATCGTTCACCTGCAGCCGCAGTTTCTCGAGGAACTCCTGAATCCTGGCAAGAGCCTGCATTTCACTGAGTCGCTCGGAAGCAAACTGTTGATCCATTTTTTCATAATCGAGATAGATCCTGGCGAATATGGCCTCCTGTTCTTCGTATACCAGGGATTCCAACACCATGTCCGACCGGTTGATTACAGATTCTATGGCTTCCGGATAGATATTTTCTCCACTGGGACCGAGAATGATGTTTTTCTTGCGGCCCTTGATGTAAAGATTCCCCTCCTCATCGAGAACCCCCAGGTCACCCGTCCGAAACCACCCGTCATCGGTAAAAGCGTTGCGGGTGCTCTCCTGATCCCGATAATAGCCCATCATAACGTGACTTCCCCGTACCTGTACCTCCCCCACACCGGTCTTCGAGTCCGGATCACCGATACGCATTTCCGTGCCCACGGTAGCCGGACCTGTGGAACGAAAACGCATTTTTTTCGGATTGCTGCCGGCAATCAGCGGCGAAGTTTCAGTCAATCCGTAGCCGATGGCATAGGGAAAATCGGCTTCCCGCATGAACTGTTCCACTTCCGGCTGGATCGCCGCTCCACCAATACCGAAAAAAACCAGTTCACCACCGAACATTTCCATCAGTTTCTTTCCAGCCAGACGGTGAATTTTCCGTCTCGGACCGGGAAATGCACTGAGTGCCCTCAGCAGCCATCGTTTCCGGATTTTGGGCAGAACATGCGACTTGTAAATTTTTTCCATTATCAAAGGCACAGTCAGAATCGCTGTCGGTCTGACCTGAAGCA
>CAYMND010000440.1:0-2763 GCA_964391685.1 uncultured Clostridia bacterium
ACGGTGATGGCCGATGCGGAAGTGAACAGAGCGTCCAGAAAGCTCAGCGGGCCGGTGTGGGAAAAGGGGAGAGCAAGCAGGATGCCGCCGATGAGGATGGGCGTGAGAAAGCTGGCGATAATGATCAAAGCTGGGTTTTTATTCATTCGAATGATCCGATGTGTTTGGGCGGCCAAAGGCGAAAAAGTACCCTGGCCCAGATCAGACTGTCCGGAATGGGACCGATCTGGCGTGAATCCCGGCTGCCATAGGGGTTGTCTCCCAGTACGAAGCACTTGTCCTTCGGAGTGACAACGGATAGATCCTGCTGAAGCAGATTTCTGCCGCCGGGTGATCCGGGCCAGGGTGTGGCCCGGTTATCGATGTACAATTGGCCTTCCTTGAATCTGACATGTTCGCCGGCGAAGGCGATCAGGCGCTTGATGATGTTTTTCTTCGGATGGAGCGGATCTCTGAATACGATCAGGTCGAAGCGATTCAGTGTCCGCCTGGAAACCGCCAGAAGAAGGTCACCGTTGTTGAGCTCGGGGTACATCGATTCGCCTCTGATTTTCAGAATATGAAAGGTGGATTGAATGAAAAGGAAAAAAAGGATGGCGAATGTCAGTGTAACGGCGATGACCAGCAGTGTCTTTTTAAGTGGAAGTTGTTGTACGGACGAGCCCATAATATCCGTGCCAATTGTAGGACAGCGGAATGTTTGTGTCAAGTTTGTCCCAATTCGATACGATACCTTGACTGAACAGTAATCGATGCGTTATAATCTGTACGTTACTGGGCGGTTAACTCAGCGGCTAGAGTGTTACCTTCACACGGTAGAAGTCGGAGGTTCGAATCCTCTACCGCCCATTACTTCCTCCCATGCTTGATGAATTGTCTTTTTTCCCGCGTCGGATCGAAGTTCGCCAGCGCCTTCTTCTCATCCCCTCATGCCATCACCGCAGCCGCTGGAAAGAAATATCCAGCCGGGCGGAGTCAAAAAGACATTTTCTGGGAGCCGAACTGGTTCATTTCGATGATTTCACCGTTCTCACCGGCTTCTTGGGTTACCCGCACCTACTGACCCTTCTGGCCGGGATCGACTCCTGGCGGGAAAAATCACTTTTCTTTCTTGGGACGGCCGGAGTTCTGGACGACGGGGATCTTCCGGACATCGTCTGCGTGTCTTCCGTTTCCATCACTCCCGAGCTGGCTCCATCCTTTGTTGGTGAGGAGCTGCTCATGGAGCCGACGGATCGCTTGGTGTCCAAACGGGTCGTAACGGTCGATCTGCCCCATCGGGAAAGCCCCGAATGGCTGAGCCGGGTGCGAAAAAACGGGGCAGAACGGGTCGAGATGGAGCTTTATCCCCTGCGGTTTTTTTACAGACGTCCCTTTCGCGCCCTGCTGGTCGGTTCGGACAAGTTGGGAACGGTGACTGCTCCAATACCTCGCCTGCGGCTGGAGGAACGATTCGCGCAAGCCTTCGACATTCTGACGGAGTTGTTCAATGAAGAATAAAGTCATTCTTTGCCACCCGTTTTCTGAAAGGGAAACGGCTCACCTGAAAGGCGAAACCGACCTCATTGCAGCCGAAGAACAGGGAGGCCTGGCCTCGGCCGCCAAGACTCACCCCGATACCCTGGGGCTGATTTCCTTTCTTTCGGACAGAATCGACGAGCGGCTGATGGACAGCCTGCCGAGGCTCAAGGTGATCGCCAATTACGCGGTGGGCTACAACAACATCGATTTCCGCTGCGCCGCGGAACGGGGGATCACCGTCTGCAACACCCCGGACGTGCTGACGGAAGCCACCGCCGACCTGACCTTGGCTCTGCTGCTGGCTGCTTCAAGGCGGATCATCGAGGCGGACCGCTTCATGCGCCGGGAACTTTTCAAGGGCTGGGGGGCTGCCTTGATGCTGGGCAAGGAACTCAGTGGTTCGGTTCTGGGGGTCGTCGGCCTGGGACGCATCGGCGCTGCCGTCGCTCGGAGGGCGCTTGCTTTCGGCATGAAGGTCGTCTACGTTTCGCCCTCCCCGAAGACGGAACTGGAGAAAAGCCTCGGTGTTCAACGGGTCGACCTGGATGAACTGCTGGAAAGAAGTGACGTCGTTTCCCTGCACCTGCCTTACAGTCCGGCGGTTCACCACCTGTTCGACCGGGAGGCCTTTCGGCGAATGAAGCCTGGGGCGGTATTCATCAACGTATCCAGGGGGCAGCTGATGGATGAGGCGGCTCTGCTCGAAGCGGTGAACAGCGGGCATCTGTTTGCGGCCGGGCTGGACGTCTATGAGCGGGAGCCTCGGATGACTCCCGGACTCACTTCCTGTGAACGCATCGTACTGGCGCCGCACATCGGCAGTGCCACGGAGACAACCCGGGAACGCATGGCCGAAATGGTGGTCGGAGATGTCTTGCGGGTTCTGTCCGGGCAACAGCCGAAGTACCCGATACCGGAGCAGTTACTCTAATTTTCCTTCGGCCATGTTGGACTGCCGGCTCTCGTTGCCCTTGCGATCGATGGCCGTCACCAGGTAGTAGTAGGTCTGACCGCGTTTCACCCGGTAGTCCCGGAACGATGAAATGTTCACTCCTTCGGCCAGGAGCTGAAACGGCTCCACATGGCTCTGCTTGCGGAAAATGCGGAATTGATCCAGATCGGCGTCTTCCGGAGCTTCCCAGGTCAGCCACAGGTGGTTTTCGTAACTGAGGCACACCAGATTGGCCGGCGCATGGGGAGGGGTGGTGTCCACCAGGCTGATGTTCACGGGATTGGAGTAGT
>CAYMND010000441.1:0-2762 GCA_964391685.1 uncultured Clostridia bacterium
GCTGGGCGCGGTGATCTCCGGCCTGTTCATCGGAGTGGCCGTTCTCCATATCGGCCTGAACCGGATCGACCACCGTTTCGTTTCACGGGGATTCCCGCCCGGAGCCATCCGCAGTTTCATCATCAACCGCTTCTTTCTCAATGCCATTCCTCTGCCTCTGCAGATGGACACTCCGTCCGCCTTCACCGATTTCATGCCTGCAGCCGGTGTCAGCCGCCGGGAGTTCAACTCTCTTCTCGAAGAAAGGTTCGCCTCGGTTCATTGCGGCGACCTGCTCGAAAAGGCCGCGCTGGATTTCCGCCGCCTGGGCGTGTTCTCACTGATACTCGGGCTGCTGGCGGCTGTCGGATATTACCTGTTCTTCGCCCGAAAATCCCGCAGCATAAAAAAAGAATCCCATATCAAGGGGGCCCGGCTGCTCAAACCGGACCTCTTCCGGGCCGCAATCGACCGCTTGTGGCCCGACCCGCAATCCATCACCCTGGGGGAAATCTGTTTCCCGAAAAGCCGGGAGCCTTTTCATACCCTGGTCTACGGCGCTTCGGGATCGGGCAAATCGACCCTCATGAACCAGCTACTGTCCGCCGTGCTGACCCGCCAGAAAACATACCGTCTGAACGGAAAGGCCATCGTCTACGACGTCAAGGGAGAATATCTGGCCAAACATTACCGGCCGGAGCGGGGAGATCTGGTCTTCTTCCCCTTCGACGCCCGTTCACTCCGCTGGAGTCTCTTCAACGAGATCTTCGGCCCGGACGGCCGGATGGACATGGCCATGCTCGACGTGGTCACCGCCGTTCTCTGCAGCCCTCCCGGCAAAAAGGAGGCCAAGAACGAGTACTTCCACACTGCAGCCGGTGAAGTGCTGCGGGCCATGCTGATGGTTCTTCAGGCCAGAGGCACCACCCGGAACCACGACATCACCACCCTGCTGGGCCATGGCCGCAGCGAACTGTCCGATCTCTTTCGTGAATATTTACCTGAATCGGAGCAGTCGGCCATCGAGCACATCAGCGCACCGGAGCAGTCGGCCGGGGTCCTGGGGGTGCTCAAGAACCAGCTGCGTTTCATGCGATACCTCGACGGCCTGGACGGGGAATTCAGCCTGAGAAGTTTCATCGAAACCGATGACGACCGCACCCTGTTCCTGATGAATCTGCCCCGCCTGGCCGAGATATTCCGACCATTGCTGACCTTTGCCGTCGATCTGATGATCCGCCACACGCTGTCACTGCCCGATTCCTCCGGCCGTCGTATCCGGTTTTTCATCGACGAACTGGGTTCCCTGGGCAGAATTGACAGTCTGTTGCGATTTCTGACCCTTTCCCGTTCCAAAGGGGGCTGCCTCTACACTTCCAGCCAGGAGGAAGGCACCATCCGCGAACTGTACGGCGAACAGCTGACCGAATCTTTCAACAACAACTTCGGCAGCCTGCTGGTCTTTCGCCAGAACGACGAGAAATCCGCCAGTTCCATGAGCCGTCAGCTGGGAGAACACGAAGTCATCAAGCGCCAGGAATCCCGTTCATACTCCCCCTCTTCCATGGGAGACCGCCTGTCGGTGGGGGACCAGCAGAAACGGGAAACCCTGGTCACCTACTCCCAGCTGCAGCATCTTGCCGACCTGGAATGCTACTACCGTCTCTCCGGGGTGGGTACGGCCCGTTTCAACGTACCGCCGGTTTTTTTCCCCGAACGGCATCCCCATCACATCGAAAGAGCCAGTCCCGATTGAAACAATGCCAAAGCTCTGATATCAAGCGATTTTGATCCCTTCCCGCCGGATCATTTCGATGAACGGCAAGCCATCGTCTTCCTGCCATTGCCTGGTCCCGCAGGCGACAGGTTCGATACGGCTGTCAGTTCTGGCCGCCGTCCGCCACAAAATATTGATCAATTGCCTTGGAACCGATTTGTCAAACTGTGGAGACACAACCAGCAGATCTATATCGCTGTCATCGTTTGCCAAACCTTTGGCCTGTGAACCATAAAGGACCACAAAATCCACTCGAACACCGTTATCAGCCAAGTTGTCGAGATAGGCTTTCACAACACTCAGTATTGTTTCATCAAGCATTCAAATACCTTATTCCGCACGTTGCTTGTAATCGACGGCTTCTTCGAGCGTTGGACCCGCGTACCCCATTTCCGGATACCTTCCTTCCATATTAAACTGGTTGATATCCGCTAATATATCCACCATTTGTTCAGATAAAGAAAGGGAAATGATTTCGTTCAATCTTGCCAGATTGTGAATTCTCGGAGGAATATTTTTTATTTTTAGGCAATACAATCCCTATAAGAAGCTTTTCTAGCGCAAGATGCGTAAAGAAAAGTGCATGACGAATCTTCCCGTTCTGCAGCAACTGATCGGAAATATCCCAATCTTCCAATGCACCTTTCTTCCAGAAATCTGCATGTTTAGCAATATCAACCATCTTTCTTGTAATTTTCTTCTAAAACAGAATAAAAAACAAGCCGACTTCCAGATAATGGGTGCTTTCTCAATTCCGGCTGTCGTGATCGGCCTGGATTCGCTGCCAGTCGTCGGCGAAAAGCCCGGGCATGTCCAGTTCGTAGGGGCACTTTTTGACGCATTCACCGCAGGCGATGCAGTGGGTGTAGTTTTTCGGCAGGGCGTGGATTCTCTCCCAGGCCCATTCCTTGAGATCGTAGCGGAAGTAATAGGCCTCCAGCAGGTGAAGGAAAGGGATGTTGAGCCCCTGGGGGCACGGCATACAGTACTCGCAGCGGCGGCAGAA
>CAYMND010000442.1:0-2753 GCA_964391685.1 uncultured Clostridia bacterium
TCTGATGATGAGCGCTCTGGTGCTGGGTTTGCGTCTGATTTGCTCCCCGATGCTGCGGTTCGCCGGTTTCGCATGGGAGGAACTGCCGCTGCTGGCTCTGGGGCTGTCGTTTCCGCTGACCCTGCTGGTGGCGGTGGCCGCCTTCGGGCATCAGACCGGACTGATCGGGGATGCCGGATTCACTTCCGGCCTTCTGGCTTCGATGATAACGGGACTGGTCTATCCGATCCTGTTCAAGCGACGCCTGCCCCGATGCGGTGATTCCGGCTGACCCGGACGCACCTTCCTCTCCTTGTCAGTCACAGTGTGAAATGCTATCATGCCAGATCAACGGAAGGTGCCCCATGAAAAGAGCCGTGCTCTATCTGATCGTTTTGTTCCTGGCCACTTGTATCGGAACCGCCGCGGACGGACCGCAGGTCGAAATAAACAAGATCATCCTCATGATTCCCGACGGTTTCAGTGTCGAAGGGACCACCCTCGTGCGCTGGATGAACGACGGCAGACCGTTGGCCTGGGATCCCTATGTCTGCGGTCTGGTACGGACCTATGCCGTCGGCGTGCTCATCACCGATTCGGCTCCGGCCGGTACGGCCTATGCCACCGGTCACAAGTCCAGTCCCGGCTTCATCGGTGTCATGCCCGACGAGGAGAAGGACCGGCCCGGTCATGCCGTGGTTGCGCACGGCCAGGGAAGGGCGCCTTCAATGACCATTCTCGAGGCTGCCCGGCTGCAGGGCAGGGCGACCGGAGTCGTGGTGACCAGCCAGGTGATGCATGCCACTCCGGCGGCGTTCACCGCTCATTCCCCCAATCGGGGATTGATGGATATCATCGCCGAACAGCAGGTATACAACGGGCTGGATGTCGCCCTGGGCGGAGGCGGAATCTATCTCGATCCCAAAACACGCACGGACAGGCAGGACCTGTGGGCGGTTCTGAAAAGAAACGGTGTCACTGTAGTCCGGACGCCCGGGGAGCTGGCGGCCGTTCAGAAAGGCCCGGTTTGGGGGATTTTCGACGGAAAGGCCCTGACTTGCGACAAGACACGGGATCCGGCCGTCGAACCCTCTCTGGCTGAGATGACTTCCAAGGCCATCGAGATTCTGAATCGGAACGAGAAGGGGTTTTTTCTGATGGTCGAGGGCAGTCAGATCGACTGGGCCGCCCACGGCAACGACCCGGTGGCCTATGTGGCCGATGCGCTGGCGTTCAACAAGGCGGTGGAACGGGCCGTCGATTTCGCCAAGGCCGACGGTCACACGGCGGTCATCGTCGTTTCCGACCACGGCACCGGGGGGATCAGCATCGGATCGGCCTCCACCGACAAGGGGTACAGCCGGCGTGCGGCACAGGATTTCCTCGACCCGTTGAAAAGGGCACGGAGCAGTGCCTATGAGCTGGAGAAACGGATTCGGAAGATGGAGCCGGATAATGAGGAAACCATCGGGAAACTGCTGCAGGAAGAATATGCTCTTCCCGATATCAGCCGGGAGGAGTTGCAGGTGGTGCTCGAATACTTCGCTGCCGTGCGCAGAGGTGAAAAAGAGGGCGGAATCCTGGACACCATCATCGGTCCCATGCTCAGCCGGCGGGCGGGTATCGGGTGGACCACCATCGGTCACGTGGGCGGCGATGTGGCGCTGGCCGTCTACCATCCCAGCGGAGACCGGCCGTCCGGTCTGATCGAGAACATTGAAGTCAACCAATACATGCAGCGTCTGTTCGGAGTCGATCTGGACGCCCTGACGGCCCGGTACTACATCGAGGCCCGCAAGGGGTTCAGCGCCAGGGGGGCGACCGTATCCGGCGAACCGGCCGACGACACCCGGCCGCTGCGGGTGCGCAAGGGCAGGAAGAGTCTGATGATTCCGGCTTACCGGAACCGGGTCTGGCTCAACGGCAGGGAAATGATCATGCCTACGGTTACCGTCTACAACGGCCAGGATTTCTACGTCAGCGAGGAGGTCCTGAAGCTTCTGGATCTCTGATCGGTTATAAGTCAAAAGTCGAAAGTCGAAAGTCGAAAGTCGAAGGTTGAAAGTCGAAGGTTGAAGGTCAAAGGTCAAAGGTCGAAGGTTGAAGGTCGAAGGTTGAAGGTCGAAGGTTGAGAAAGAAGGTAGGGGCGGGTTTGAAACCCGCCCGTATCGTCTGGTTACTGGTTCCCCGAATCCCGAATCCCTAGTCCCGAATCCCTGTTCCCTGGTTACTCGTCCCCACCGGCAGATGTTCGTTCAAATAGCGGGTCAGCAGCCGGTAGAGGTGCAGGGTGGTGCCCTTGCCTTCGTAGATGCCGTGGGAGCGGTTGGGGTAGGCCATCATGGTGAAGGCCTTGTCGTATTCGATCAGCTTGTTGATCAGACGTTCGGTACCCTGGTAGTGAACGTTGTCGTCCCCGGTGCCGTGGACGATCAGCAGGTTCCCCTTCAATTGATCGGCGAAGGTGATGGGGGATCCTTTGGTGTACCCCTCCTCGTTGTCCGATGGCAGTCCCATGTAGCGTTCCTGGTAAATGGTGTCGTAGAGCCGCATATCGGGGACCGGGGCCACGGACATGCCGGTTTTGTAGAGATCGGGATGTCGGAACATGAGGTTGAGGGTCATGGATCCGCCGCCGCTCCAGCCCCAGACACCGATCCGTTGGGGATCGACATAGGGACGCTGGGCGATGATGGACCGGACTGCGGCGCTCTGGTCGGCCGAAGCCAGGATGCCGATTTGGCGGTAGACGCATTTGCGCCACTCCAGGCCTC
>CAYMND010000443.1:0-2746 GCA_964391685.1 uncultured Clostridia bacterium
TTTGGTCCAGCGCATGAAACCCAGAACTGCAATCAGCAACAGCACCGAGAATGCATAATAGTACAAGCGATAGCCCCTCAGGCGCCCCAGTAGGGGCAACACCCGGCTGATCATGCTGAAGGGGTTCCATTCCGGAGGAATCAGTCGATAGGGAGCCCTGAAAAAGGTGAGCCCCATGACCATCAGAATACAGGTGATCCATTTTTCCGTCGCTGAAAACCTGGACTGGAAGAACAGAAAAGCAAAGGCCAGTAGAAAAAGGACAAGCAGCAGTCCGATGTCACCGAACAGCAGCAGACTGTCTCCGGAAAAGCCTCCAGCCAAAGAGAGACCGAATGGAACCGCTACGGCCATGGAATAACAAAACCACCAGCTCCGGGTCAGAAACCGTCCGCCGGGCTGCAGAGAGTCGGGACGCCAGTAAAAAAAACCGACCATGAAATAGGCGACAAAGCCAATGAACATGGGAATATTGAAAAAGCCGTATCTGGAAACAATCAGAGGATGCCAGGCTGAAAACAAATAGTACCCGGGGATGAGAGTCATCATATCGAAACCGGTGTGCCCGTGCTGCAGCTTCAGGGGATTCTCCAGATACTTCCAGAAAACGATCATCACCCCTGTTCCGGCCCCGATAAAGGCCAAAACACCCTCCAAAAAGGCCCACCCCTTCTTGCGGGAAAGAATCAGCACTCCCAGCAGCCATATACCGGCATAGATGATGATCGAGAAAAAAAACAGCGAGAGATCAAAGAGACTCTGGATAAAAAGCCAAAAAGCCATGGATATCAGCTTTTTCTTTTTTTCACTGCGAAGATACGAAACCAGCTCGGCCAGCCCCCAGAGCAAGGGAAAGAAAAAGATCATATTCATATGCATGTAACTGATCTGTTTCACTGGGTGAATCGTCAGCACCGCCGCCCCGAAAAGAGCCGTTTCGAAAGGAATATCGAATGCAGAAAACAGTCTTCTGGCTCCAAGCCCGGCCATTACAACGGCAAACAACAGCAGCAGGTTGACCAGCAATGGCAGAGAACGGATCCCAAGCGCCCAGAGAGGAGCGATCAAAGCCCCCTGCCCGAACATGTTGACACCTGCAGTCAGCGTGAACGGCAGCGGATAATAGATGGGGAAGTGGTACAGTTCTGTCAAATTTCCGCTGATCAATACCTTGGCTACATGAACGGCGATCGAAATGCTCAGGTGGTTGTCCGTATTGGTGGGCATCACCACATGATGAGAAAAATTCGGAATCAGAAAATAGAGACTGGCTAGCGCCGATATGGTGATGACAAGCAGTTCAGCTGCAAAGCGTTTCCAGTTCATTTGGCTGCCGGCTCATTTTTGTTGAGATAAGCGGCCAGATCCGGTTCGATCCAGGACTGCACAGATCCTTCCGGAACAAAGTCAAGCTTCCAGTTGGTCATGGCGTATTCCGTTGCAATTTCGAAGTCATGGGTGTCGCTCGGGGACGCCAGCATCCATGCCGTTTGTCGGTTTCCCTCAAGGCTCACGAAAGAAACGGTTCCCTGGAGCAGGGGGCCGCTACATTCCCGGGAATTGCCCGCAATCGTGGTTCGCAGTCGATAGCTGCCCCGCTTCAGGAAAATCGGTTGTATCTCCTCGACCGGCCTCAGGTAGACGCGTTGCAGATAGGAATAAAGCCCCAGATCTGTTCCGGAACGCTTGTAAAAGCTGATTTCCTGAGCACCGCAGGTTCCTTTTTGGGCATCCCAGACGACATCGGGCATTTTCGAAAACGAGACAACCGAGTCTTCCCGATTGAGTCTGTCGTCTTGATACACCGGCTCAAACAAAGCCCAGACTTCGTTCTGACCGGCGTTGACCGTAATCCTGTAAATCCAGTCATAATGGAGAGCTTGAGCCGAAAATCCGGTCACTTCGAAGGGGACGGTTCCCACAGCTCCCGTCATCAACCGCTGTTTGCCGTTCACATCGATAATAACCTTTTTCGGAACATCGCTCGAAAAGATCAACCCCTTGAACGAAACGATTTCCTCCCTGCTGTGGATCATTCTCCATTCCGGGTGCCAGTCGGACTGCGGCCCGGTTTTCAGCAGGCCGGGAATCTTTTCGTATCGGCCGACCGGGTATGCCACGGCATCCTGTACTCCCTGCAGAACCAAGGCCCGGGGCAAGGCGGGGTTTTTATCGACTGTTTCAGACCTTATTTTCGCCAGCGGTGTATGGTACCAGAAGGTGACATCTCCTTCCCAATCACTGAAGGGCTTTTTACATATCCTGTGAAAAGGGAGATACTCCTCGAGTCGGTGCCGCAGCTCATACTGTCTCTCTTGATCACCATGACCACCGAGCAGGTAATCGGCCAGCAAACCGGTGCTGACGAAGGGCATGGCTTCCGAGCCTCGAAACACATGGGCTTCGACACTGATCAGGTCCCAAATACCCTTGTCTCCCGGTCGAACCGGGGAAAAATTCTCACGGACGAACGTCGTCCCCGGAGCGAAATGGTGTTCCCGGAATTCGATCGCCCGACCCAGTGTGGACGCCGTCCGCCGCAGATTGAACTGTCTGATGGATTGAACGCTGTTGATTCCCGCATAGATGAACGCCCCCACCAGCAGAACCAGCATCGGAAGTCTAGCCCAGAGTCCGACGGGAATCTTCTGCTCCAGCCTCTGAGCCACATCTTCGATATAAAACTTCGCCGCCAGGATGGATAGGGCGGAGTAGAGAGGCAAACCCATACGATGAGCATAAAAGG
>CAYMND010000444.1:0-2745 GCA_964391685.1 uncultured Clostridia bacterium
GTAGAAGTCGTTGTGCGGTATCAGCTCTCCGGGTTGGGAAACGCGGATGTCTGGCCAACGGCCCATGACCGACAGTTCGATTTCGCGTGCCGGAACACCCTGTTCGGCGATGATGCGTTTGTCGTGACGGAAGGCGGTCTCGATGGCCCGGGGGAGATCGGACTCTGCTTCGACCTTGCTGATTCCGACCGATGAACCCAGATTGCAGGGTTTGATGAAAACCGGGAATGAGAATTGTCCGGTGATCTGCTTGGAGATGTCGGTCTCACCCCAATTGAAAACCCGGTTGCCGACAACGGGCAGGCCGGCCTGCATGCTGATGGTTTTGCTGACGCCCTTGTCCATGGCCAGCATTGAGCCGACTGCGGTACAACCGACAATGGGGATGCCCAGCATCTGCAGCCAGCCTTGGATTCGGCCGTCCTCACCGTTGGGGCCGTGGAGCACCGGAAAGACAATATCGGGTTTCAGAATATGAAGGGGGAAAGGCTCTCTGGCGCTATGACGCTCGAGGGTGCCGAGCTGTTCCGCTTCGATGGAAAGGCCGGGCAGGATCGACCATTCGCCGTTGCGATGAATATACAGCAGACGGATATGATAGCGCTTCCGTGACAGGTTGCCGACAACTGCCTGGGCCGAGCGAATCGAGACGGGATGTTCGTCCGATTGTCCACCGAATATAACCAGCAGGTTGATGGGTTTTTCCATGTTTCCGACTCCGATTCATGCACTGTACCACAAGTTGTCAGGAAAAGAAAAGAGGGACTTCCGGTTTCCTTTTTGTAAACATTCTGTTGTATAATGGAACCAAAATCAGGCAATGATATTACATGTTGATATTGTCTGCTTTTCCGGGGATACAGGATGAAGGAAAGAAGTGATTACGGAGCGGTTATTGCTTTTCTGTTCTTATTGTCCTTTCTGTTGAGAGTTCATAACTGGTTTCATTTCAAAGTTCCTGACGAAGCAACGATCGCTGCCTGGGTAAAAGACTTGTTCACAACACCTTTTCCGGTCAACAGTTATCCCCCCTTCTTTTTGTATCTGTTGTATGCGGTCGTCTGGCTGGTTGCCATGGTTGCCGAGTGGCTGGGTATCGTTACTCACGCCGCACAGCTGGTTACGCAATCCGGTGGAGTGATGGTGATCCAAAAAACCGGTCAGATTCTTTCGGCCTTGATCGGTTCTCTTCAGGTACTGGTCGTCTGGCGCATCGGCAGGGATTTCTTCAGTCGAAACACCGGGTTGATCGCCGCACTTCTGATTGCAGTAAATCCTTTGTTGATATTGGATTCTCATATCAACAAGTCGGATATTCTGTTGAGCATGCTGGCCGGGATGGTTCTCTACTTCACTTTCCGCTTTGATCGCAGTGAAAAGGCCACAGACATTTTTTATGCTGCTTTTTTTGTCGGTCTGGCCACTGCCGCAAAATATCAGGGAATCCTTCTGGTCGGCAGCTCCCTGCTGCTGCTGTTCAAATACCCGATCAGAAGAGAAGCTCTACGACTGTTCAAGTTGGGACTGCTGATCTTGTCGGGTGTTGTCTTCGGATTTTTGGCCGGAAGTCCGAATTGGTTGGTTCACCCGTTGGAACAGTGCAGGGAAGGATACCGCATCATCTTTTATCATTATGTCGAGTTCAATATGCACGGGTACGATTCGGCGACGGTCAGCTTTCATCACTATTTCATTGACTTCTGCAGAAGCTTCGGCTTGTGGATCATGCTTGCAGCCGCGGTGTTTCTGCTGTTTTGGTGGAAGAGCTGCAGAAGGGAGAAGGCCATTCTCTTCACACCGGTTCTGATCTATATCGGACTGCTCGGCAGCCGACCCATTTATGCCCATCGTTTCGGTTTGCCTTTGTATACCCATCTGGCGATGCTTTCGGCTCTGGCACTGTCGGTGTTTTTCTTTGAACTTGTTCCGAAACTGAAGCTTCTGCCGCTGTGGAGGCATGGAGCAGCGTTGGTTCTGGCAGTATTCGGTATGTTCTATTTGGTCAGAATGACAGATTTTTCCTGGCAGCGTTTTGAGCTTCTGCGGACGACAGGAACTTTGGAACGCGCTTTCCTGTTTCGGCGAAATCATTTTTCGCCTCAGATTCGTTTTATCCGTGAAACAATGACCCCGCTGTTTCCGGGAGATGTCGGCTTCTGGGATATCGGCAGCGTTCCGGTTTGGAGATTTAGAGGCAGTCAGGCGATTCCCTTTGTTTCCACCGGCCTGTTGAGCGAATATATTTTGACCGAGGCCAGTAATTTGTCATGTCGATCGGCTGTTCTGGATCGGTTGAATGGATATCTGCTCTTTCACAGGATTGAAAAGCCTCGTTTCAGCCCTTGGGACGACGATATCTGTTTCTGGTACCGGACGAATCTGGTCAATGTCCGGCGTCCAACTGGAAAGGGAATTGCAAGGATGCCGGTTCTGTATACCGGAATGACCGACCCCCGGGCTGTCTACTATCCGATGGGACCGTACGAACAGAATCCGGGATGGGTGAAACTGAAGGATGTTCGGAAGGGTTTTCTGCTTGAAAGCAGACTTCCGGTAAAGGCTTTCCGGTTGAAAGTGTTCCGGGCTGCAAGTGTCGAAGGTTCTGCGTGTGAATTTCAAGCAAGGGTCAATGGTTGTGAGAGCATATATCATATCCATGGGCGGGGCTGGGAGAACGAATTGGCAGTCGGACATGAGAAGGCACAGGTATCCGGGGACTATCGGTACGAGCTGGACTTTTCTTCT
>CAYMND010000445.1:0-2736 GCA_964391685.1 uncultured Clostridia bacterium
GGTGAAGATGGAGTGGACAAGAGAGTCGATGTGGTGGCTGCAGCCATCCGAAACGGTTTGACGGTATACGACCTGGAAGAGCTCGAACTGGCCTACGCCCCTCCGTTCGGAAGCGCCAAGGACGCGGTCAATTATGCCGGTTTCGTGGCTGCAAACATCCTTTCCGGACTCAGCGAACCGATTTCCCCGGACCAGATTCCCCCGGATGCATTCATACTGGATGTGAGGGAAGAGGAGGAAGCCGCTTTGGGCCGCATTCCCGGCAGTGTTCTGATCCCTTTGGGCCAGCTTCGGCAAAGGCTGGACGAAATTCCCAATGACAGGATGGTGGCGGCCTATTGCGCAGTCGGCATCCGGGCCTACGCCGCCGAGAGGATTCTTCGGCAAAGAGGTTGGAAAGTCAAAAACATCTCCGGAGGATTCGGTGCATGGTGCCTTTTCCAGGCCATTGGAAGTTACCGGGACGCCTTGGACACGGAACGAGATGAAGAGCCGGCTCCGTCATCCGCCGCCTGCGAACCCTGCCGGAGCGTCGACGCCAACGGCCTGCAGTGCCCCGGTCCCATTGTACGGACCACCCGAGCCATCAATGAGATGAACATCGGAGAAATTCTCAAGGTTACCGCCACGGACCGCGGATTCGCCGGTGACCTCCCGGCCTGGTGCCGTTCCACCGGTAACGATCTGCTCTCATTCGAAGAAAGAGACGGTATCTTCAGTGCCCTGGTCCGGAAAGGCAAGAGGGCACCATCCGACCTGAGTCCGATCGAACCGGGAAAGAGCGCGGCCATCGTTCTTTTCAGCAACGACTTGGACAAGGCCCTGGCCTCGATGATCATTGCTACGGGCTACGCCGCCCTGGGCCATGCGGTTACCGTTTTCATCACCTTCTGGGGCCTCAGTGTCTTTCGCAAGGAACACCAGAAAGTTCACGGAAAGAACCTGATCTCCAGACTGTTTGCCATGATGCTCCCCAAAGGAGCGAAAAAGCTGGCCTTGTCCAAGATGAACATGATGGGCTCCGGAACAGCCATGATGAAGCACGTGATGAAGCAGAAGAACGTGGACTCCTTGCCGAAGCTCATCGAGCAGGCCAAGACCATGGGCGTTCGGTTTGTAGCCTGCGAGATGAGCCTGGGCGTCATGGGGCTGCTCAAGGAGGAGCTCCTCGACGGGGTTGAAACGGCCGGTGTCGCCGAGTTCGCCTCCATCAGCGAAAAGAGTGCCGCCACCCTGTTTATCTGATCTAATTTCCTATCTTGCTCAGTGCTCCATGCCGTATTCGGCACCATAGCTTGAAGCAACAAAATCCAGATCTTTATCGCCACGACCACTGAGGTTGACCAGAACGGAGATCTCCGGGCTTTCCCGAACCAGCCTCAAGGCTCCAGCGACTGCATGAGCACTCTCCAGTGCCGGGATGATCCCTTCACTGCGGCTGAGTTCGAAAAAAGCATCCAGGGCCTCCTGATCCGAAGCCATCTGGTATTCCACCCGACCTCGATCTTTCAGCATGGAATGCTCGGGCCCCACACCGGGATAATCCAAGCCGCTGGCTATGGAGTAAACCGGAGCCGGGTTCCCTTCCTCATCCTGCAGCAGATAGCAGCGAAACCCATGGATGACACCAGGCCGGCCATAACTGAGCGTTGCCGCATGCTCCCCTTTTTGCAGCGAACGCCCCGCAGGTTCAACTCCGATGATCCGTGTACTTTCTTCCTCAAGGAATGCGGAAAAGAGCCCCATGGCGTTACTCCCGCCTCCCACGCAGGCCACTACGGCATCGGGTTTCCTTCCAGTCATACTGAAAAACTGTTCTTTGGCCTCGATACCCACCACCCTTTGAAAGTCACGAACCATGAGCGGAAAGGGATGCGGCCCGACCACCGAACCGATGCAATACATGGAATGAACCGGATCCTGGATATAAGATTCAAATGCCGAATCCACGGCTTCCTTCAATGTCCTGCCTCCGAAGCCAACCGGAACGACCCGTGCCCCCAGCACCTTCATGCGCACCACATTCGGATGCTCCTTGGCCATATCCACTTCTCCCATATGAATTTCGCACTCCAAACCAAAATATGCGGCCGCCGTAGCCAGCGCCACACCATGCTGCCCGGCCCCCGTTTCCGCAATGAGTTTCCCTTTGCCCAGATACTTCGCCAGCAGGGCCTCCCCCATGCAATGATTCAATTTATGGGCGCCGGTATGGTTCAGGTCTTCCCGTTTCAGAAAGATTTTGCCACCATATCGCTTGGACAGATTTTTACAGAAGTAAACCGGAGTCGGTCTTCCCTGGTAATGAGTCCGAATATTGCCGAGTTCGGCCATGAACTCTTCGGATGTACTGAATGCATTGTAGGCATCCGTGATTTTGTCAATTTCCATCTGCAGTTCTTTCGGCAGGAAACTTCCGCCATATTGGCCAAAAAATCCCTTGCAATCAGGTGTCTTCTTGAAATAGTCTTCCATTTTTTTTTCTCCTTTTCAATTCGAAGTGTTACTATACACAGAATCATTGTTTCTGTCAACAGTATCATTCCATATCATTGATACCCACCTCTCCACCATTGGTACCCACCATTGGTGCCTGCCCACCATTGGTGCCAGTCCCTTTTTCATTTTTCTTTTCCTTCCCCCTTGCAATCTTGTTTCTTCTGTGACATAAATGATGACACACAAGCAGTCCAAAGACGCATAGGTACTGCAGGGGGACTCGTTTCATGCCACGCA
>CAYMND010000446.1:0-2721 GCA_964391685.1 uncultured Clostridia bacterium
CCTCCATGGTCATCCAGCCGATCCCCTGAACGACGGCACCTTCCACCTGTCCTCGGTCGATCAGCAGATTGAGGCTCTTTCCGGCATCATGAACCGTTCGAACCGAGTCAACGACTGCAGTGCCCCTCAGGCCGTCAATGGTGGCCTCCACCAGTGCGGTTCCGTACACATGGTAGGCGAACGGCGATCCCGTTTCACTGCTTCGGTCGAAATCGATGCCCGGTGTGGCGTAATGAGCCTGGGCGGACAGGTTGACCCGATTCATGTAGGCTTCCGAAACCAGCTTGTCCCAGTGCAGTCCGGTTTTCTCTCCGGAGCGGCAGACTTCATCATCACGGATTTCAAGGCCGGTGCGGTCAGGCAGAGCGAGCATCTTCGCCGCTGTCTCCAGCAGCCGGACATAAATCTCGCCACAGGCCAGTTCCACCGCTTTTCCGTTGAGGTCGGCTCCGGTGGAGGCCGCCGTGGGCGAGGTATTGGCCACTCGCCGGGTACAGGTGCTTTCGATGCGGATCCTTTCTTCGACAACCCCCAGAGTGCGGGATGCCACTGACAGGATTTTCCGATTCACTCCCTGCCCCATCTCGACTGCGCCGGAGGACACGGCCACGCTGCCGTCGGTGTAGACGTGCACCAGGGCTCCGGCCTGGTTAAGATGCCTGGAAGTGAAGGATATCCCGAAGCATACCGGCATCAGAGCCAGCCCCTTCTTGCTCAGGATGTTTTCTCTGTTGTACCTTTGGACCCGGTTCCGTACCGAGGTCAGATCGAATCCGGAAACCGCTTCATCGAAACAGCGGCGGGCCAAACAGTTGCGAGTCCGCTGTCCGTAAGGAAAAGAATCACCCTCCGACAGAAGGTTTTTTCTCTGTAGTTCCGCCGGATCCGTTCCCATTCGCTCCGCAGCCTGAAAAATGGCCGACTCGAGAACGAACATGGCCTGAGGCCCGCCGAATCCCCGAAAGGCGGTAAAGGGAGCCAGATTGGTCCGGCAGGATATCCCCCGTGCCCTGACATTGGGTATGAAATAGCTGTTGCCCGTATGAAACAGGGTGCGCTCCAGAATGGCCGTCGACAAATCGGCGGAGGCACCGGCATTCTGGTAGAAGGTCACATCGTAGGCTTTTATTTTTCCTTCGGCGTCCAGGCCGATTTTGAAATCCGACGAATAGGGATGACGCTTTCCGGTATACCTCATGTCTTCCCGGCGCTCCAGAACCAGTTTCACCGGGCGACGTAAAATGCGGGCGGCCAATGAGGCCATCACCGCCCAGGCAGTGGCCTGATCCTCCTTGCCGCCGAAGGCTCCTCCCAGTCGGAAAACCTCAACCGCCACCTGATTCATGGACAGTCCCAGCACACGGGCGATGATCCGTTGAACGGCAGTGGGAGACTGGGTGGCCGATATCACTCTGAGGGTCTCCTGTTCACCGGGAACCGCCACAGCGGCCTGGGTTTCGAGATATACATGTTCCTGACCGCCCGAATCGACCCGGCCTTCAACGATATGTGAACAGGAGCTCCAGGCACTGTCCACATTCCCCAGCACAAAGGTCCGCGGTGGAGCGATCAACAGGTTCCGTGCCGCAGCGACCCGCGGGTCGAGCACCGGTTCCAGTTCCTCGATTTCGAGTCGGATTGACTGCAGCGCCTTCCGGGCCAGGGCCAGCGTTTCGGCCACCACCAGAGCCACCGGTTGACCGATGAAATCGACTTTCCCCTGCGCCAGAAGCGGTTCATCCGGGATGATGCCACCGATCTGGTTTTCTCCAGGTATATCAGCAGCAGTCAAGACCGCCGCCACACCGGGTTCCTTTTCCGAATCTTTGCAGTCTATCGCAACGATGCGCCCGTGGGCGACCGGCGATGTCAGCACTGCAGCATGCATCAGACCGGGAAAAGATTCCAGGTCATCCACGTATAAGGTTTCGCCGCGGCAGTGGAAGAAGATCTCGTCTTGTTTCATGGGAGATCTCCGGCCTGAATGATCCCCGGAAACAGCGTCAGGAAATGTGCGAACAGAAGGCGCCGCAGCAGATTGCGTTTGTAGGAGGCGGAACCGCGAACATCGCTGATGGGCATAATTTCTCTGTCGGCAAGATCCAGAAACTCTCTGAGTGAATCCGCCGAAACGGTCTTTCCGGACAGAAAATCCGAAGATTTGCCCAGAAAAAGAGGGACCGGAGCCACGCCTCCGGCCGATACATGGACCGAAGCGATCCGTTCCCCGTCCTTTCGCATGCAGATGGCCGTATTGACCGAAGCGATATCCTGATGTTTTCGCCTGGACACCTTTTCAAAATGAAACAGCACTCTTTCTTGCTGCCGATTCGATATTCTCAACCAGGCCACAAGTTCGCCGGGCCGAATCGCCAGTTTTTTGTATCCCAGGAAAAAATCCCGCAGCTTCATCTCCCGAATTACTCCCCGGTTCTCCAGACCGATTTCGGCGTCAAGAGCCAGCATGATAATGCTCAGGTCACCGATGGGGGAAGCGTTGACGATATTTCCGCCCACAGTGGCCCGATTTCGGATCTGTCGGGACGAAACCAGGCGGAGCGCCTCTTTCAGCCCCGGTATCCGAGCGTTCAGCAGCGGCGATTCCATCAGATCGGTGGCCGTGGTCGCCGCCCCGATATAGGTCCATTCCGGATCAGACCGGAGCTCCGAGTACTCCGGGCGGCGGCTGACAAGCATCAGATCCTTTTCAGGCAGTTCGGA
>CAYMND010000447.1:0-2700 GCA_964391685.1 uncultured Clostridia bacterium
ATCTGGCCGCGGCGGTGGAGCGCATCCGCAGCCATGGGTTCACCATCCGGAATCAGACAGTGCTGCTCAATCACGTGAACAGTTCCTACAAAAGTCTGGCCGAAACCTTTCGCCGTATGTTCTGGGTCGGGGTTCACCCCTATTATTTACTGCAGTGCCACAAGGAGAAAGGCATTGTTCATTTCATCACCCCGATACAGGTCGGGAAAATCTATATGAAACATCTCCAGGGCTGGCTCTCCGGAATCACCAATCCCAAATACGCGGTCAACATAGAGGGCGGTGGAGGGAAAGTGCTTCTCCTGCCTTCCGGTCACGACACCCTCAATATCGGAGTCGATATCGAAGAGAAAATTTCGGAAAGCCGGGCCACGGTGATTACCTGGGACGGCAAGACTTTTTCCCGTTACGAGGCGCTGGGGCGTGCCACCCGTGAAGAATTCGACGAGGCTGTCAGAATTATGGATTCCTTTATCGGAAGGTCCGGGGTGTTCACGCCCAAGATTATCGTTATCGATGATAACGGGAAATACATTGAAACCACCAACCGCACCCATCTGCCTTCGCTTGAACATATGCGAAAAAGCGTTCTGCTGGATTATAAGACGGAGGGGGACGGCATGCCGTTGACCAATCCCAACGAAATTGCGGAAGAACTGGAAAAACGGTTCCAATATTCCAGGTATTGCAGATGAACAATGACAAATCTGCCCGGGGCAGCGTCCGGGCCATGGTATTCGATCTGGGGAAGGTGGTCTTCGACTTCTCTTTTGATTCTGCAGTGAATTCGTGGGCCGAAGCCGCCGGAATAGATGTCGCGGAAGTGAGGAAACGATATGTCTGGGACGGGACCTTTGAACGGTACGAACGGGGAGAAATCGGTTTGAATGAAGTCCACCGGAATTTCGTTGGACAGATCAATCGTGAGATTCCGTTCGATTCCTTTGAAAAAGCATGGCTGGATATGTTCCGGAATGAGATTCCGGGTATTCGGGAGATTCTCGGCCGACTGAGCCCCCGTTTCCGTTTGGTGGCCCTCTCCAATACCAATGCCGATCACGCCAGGATCTGGCGCAGACTCTATCCGGAGCCTCTGGCCTGTTTCGAAAAGATTTTTGCCAGCAACGAGATCGGGACCCGCAAACCCGAACCACGGGCTTTTGAAATCGTTATGGAGTATCTGGGGCTCGATACCGGAGAGGTCCTGTTTGTAGACGATTATGCCGAGAATGTCGATGCCGCCGAACGTTTCGGCCTGCGAGCCCTTCTGTTCCGGGATTCTGCCCAACTGGAGGGTGAGCTGCAGAAAGATGGATTATGGCCTGTATAAGGAGACCATCATGAACCATATGAAATGTGTAATGATTCTGCTTGTTCTCTGTACCGCCCTGAACGGAGCCACCTTGGCCAAGGTCACCATGCCCGATACCGTCACTGTCGATGGGAAAACTCTGGTGCTGAACGGTATGGCCCTGCGTGAAAAGTTTGTCTTCAAGGTTTACGTTGACGGCCTTTATTTGGAACAGAAGGAGCAAAAGGCCGAAATGATTCTGCAACGGGATCAAGTCCGCCACAATGTCATGCATTTTTTGCGCAGTGTCGGCAAAGGGAAACTCAACGATGCCTGGAACGATGGTCTTGAGGCCAATGTTCCCGAAGCCGGTCAGGCTCTCAAGGAGAAATTCTCCCGATTGAACGATCTGATGGAAGACATGGAGGATGGGGATGTGATGATGTTTACCTACCTTCCCGGCATCGGTACCCGGATTGTTGTCAAGGGGCAGGAGAAAGGGGTTATCGAAGGCAAGGCGTTCGCCGATGCTTTGTTCTCCTGCTGGATCGGTCCCGAACCCGGACCGGGACAGAAGTTCAAGGAGAAACTGCTGGGATTGTGAGAAAATCCGCCATTCAGCGTTCGTGTTGACGAAGGGTGTATTTTAAGATACATTTTGATCATGAAGTCTGTTTCTGCCTTCCTCTTCAGACTTGACGCAAGATGATACCGGCCGGAGTTTGATATGGACAGAAGAGGTTTCCTGCGTTCTTCTCTGTTGATTATGGCAGCGGCTAAACCCATTTCCGGAAGGCTGCTTTCCGTTGAATCACCGGCGTCCTCGATGCAAGGGGACGGTGACATACGGGATTATCTCATGCGAATGAGAAATTTCGACGCCCATTTCCCCACCGATATCGTGATCGGAGAAACGGAAGGCCCTCTGCTGGCTTCGTGTGTAACCAAACTCAGGCTGGTGGAACGGACGGTCGGTCATGGGAATTTCACCGTTCTGGATTTATCCCGGGCCCTTGCTGTGGCTCGGGACCACTCCGGAGCGGAAGCCTTCGACAGTCGGGAGATCTCTTTTCTGGAGAAGGTTTTTTATACCGATGCTGCAGTTTACGGTTTCTTGGGCAAAAAAACCATCGACAAACTGGATCACGAAATCCCGGTCCGGGAGATCCAAAAGGTTGCAGGAACGGGATGTTACCTGTACAGGGGGCGGGCTGTGGAGATATACGAAAAGGCCCGCCGTGAACTTGGTAATGACCTTATTCTCACTTCCGGCGTTCGGGGCGTGGTCAAGCAGATGCTGCTTTTTCTGGGAAAAGCCCTCGACAATCGCGGAAACCTGTCTCTGGCGTCACGACAGCTGGCTCCACCTGGATACTCCTATCATGGCATCGGAGATCTCGATGTGGGGA
>CAYMND010000448.1:0-2700 GCA_964391685.1 uncultured Clostridia bacterium
CGTCGCATTTCACCATCACCGGGTATCTCTTTGTGGTATGTGAATAACTGTCGGGCAGATGCACCCAGACGCGCCGGGTTTCCTTCAGAATGCCGGAATACAGTGTACGGTATTCACCGATCCCTATTTTTTCACCATCTCCTTGTGCCGATAAAAAAGGATTCCAGAATATCCAGATTGCCAGAATAGCGATCATTTTGTTCATGCAGCCAGAAATCAAAGACATCTGCACCTCCGGTTTTCGATCTGTTCATGTCAGGACATGAATCGATCAGGTGAGGATATTCCGAATGATCTGAGAATGCATCGGTACCGGAGTACTATTTTGCAAAATTTCGGTAGAATCTGTTCCTCAAATCGTAACTTCACCGCTTCGGGCCAGAAGGGCTCCCGAAGCGTCGTGGCATTCGACCATGTACACGTAGGCGGTGTCTTTTTCCAGGTATTTGTCCTGAAAGGTCCAGCTTCCACCCGACAGCGCGGAAACGGGAACGTCACCGACCGTCTGCCAGGATCATCCGGAACGGCTTGTGGTCGAGCAGTCGGTATACCGGGATTAGATTGGGCCGGTTTCCCCACTGAGTGACCAATTGACGATTGAAAGTCCCCCATGACACCAGACTGTCTGGGTGATCGGGCTCCAGAAGCACGGGAATCAGACGGCGCATCCTCTGGTTCATGGGAATGTACAGCGAACCTTTCGGCAGCAACTGATCTTGGATGGTTTCGTACTGTCCTTCGACCGTGACCGGGGTTATACCCTGGTAGAGGCTTTCGGCCACCTTGACCTGGTTCATTTTGAACGTCTCCACATCGGCCTTTGCCTCTTCGGTCAGGATGAAGCAGGTGATTCCGTGAGCTCTGAGCCTTCTTTGAGCTTCGGTACAATGAGGGAGGAGAATATATCCTGTGGGGAGCTTTCTTTCCCGTCTGGATGTCGCTTTGGCCAAATAGCCGATCTTGTACTCCTTCAGGACATCCGTTTTCTTGATGATGAAGTCCCGGATCCATGGAGGATATTTGTTCCGGTCTTCCGGTTTGATGGCTTCTTTGACGAACTCATAACTTTTGATGGTCAGATCGAACAATTTTTCGATGCTGAAATCCAAAATGAAGGAGTTGTCATTTCCCATGGAAATGGCTCGCAAGTCCGCTTCATGGGCCAGTCTGGTCATTTCCCGGATGTGGGTGGCCGTATAATCCAGAATGCATCGGAGCAGGCCGTAGGCCCCGGAAATCCGGGTTTTGAAATCGGCGTGGGAGTAGTTTTCATCCAGGAGGGTGAAACGGTTCCAAAGACCGTAATAGTTCGTTCCGTAGCGAGCTTCGAAAGTATCGTTCACCCAGGAGCCTTGATCCGGATTTTCCCGATTTTCGAAGTTGCCGTACGGAATGGGTTCGTGGTTGTATTTTTCCTTCAGCTGCTTGCCGATAACCGGAAACATCTTCTGCCACATGTACTGGCTGAGGGATGAATCTCCGTTCGGATTCGATGCCGTGGACCAGGTGATGGCATGCTGGTGATGGGAACCGTTGGTGGTGTGCATGTCCACGAACAGGATCGGATCCCATTCCCGAAAGAGTCGGATCAAACCGTTCACCTCCGGAGAATCCGCTTTGATGTAGTCCCTGTTGAGATCCAGATACTGCCCGTTGTGACGAACGCCGGCCTGATCCGGACCATTGTCTCCTCGGTTTCCGGGATCCAGTTTTTCGTTGCCGTCTGGGTTGAAGATCGGGATCATGAGAATGACCTGATCCTGTATCCACTCCGTCGGCATCTGTTCGACCATGTCTCTCAGTATCATCAGGCAGGCCTCTTTCCCTTCCACCTCGCCGGCGTGGATGTTGGCCATGATCAAAATGCTGCTCAATCCGTTCAATCTCATCGTTGCCGGATCGTATACGTCTTCCGGCCCGATGATCAGCAGTGGAATGTCCCGGCCTTCGATGCTTTTGGTGAGTGAGCCGAGGTGGATGAACGGCGAGGATTCGGCGCTTGCGTTGACCCAGTCGCATACTTCCCGGTAGCTTGTGGTTTCATGATATTGCGTTTTTTCGGGGCGAGTCTGCCAGGAAGAGTCTGGGGACGCCTGGATCCATATCGAAAGCAGCAGGAATGCCGACATCAGAAAAAGCGGTTTTTTCATGTTCATGACCTCCAAACTTATAATTACTGCATATCTTGAGAAAAAGTTTAATCTGATCTCAAATATATCACGTCAAGAATTGTTAAAAAACTGTTAATTGTAGATTGCTGATAATTCGAAATGGGCGAAAAAACACTTTATTATAGGTGGTTAAAGTGAAATGAATATGTGCAAACTGTTAAGGTCTGCGTCCTACACCGGTTCACATGGATTGTGATTGCAGTTTTCCACAGGAAAAACGATTTTTCGTTGAAAACTAGAAGAAGGGCTGATTGAGGAAAAGTTCCGGATATTTCCTCAGGAACTGTTCGGTGAGAAATTCCTCGATCATATTGGCACTGGGAAGTTTTCGGATTTTACGAACCACGTGTTCGGCGAATGAGGCATGGACGTGGGTCAATAACCGCTTTATCTCCATCAGGGCGAGAGGATTCATGGAGAACCGGCGAAACCCCATACCGAGAAGCATCAGCGCACTGACCCCTTTCCCGGCCATTTCTCCGCATACGGTTACTGGTTTGCCGATTTTTCGGCAGAGACTGGCGATTTC
>CAYMND010000449.1:0-2690 GCA_964391685.1 uncultured Clostridia bacterium
GGGCATGGGTGAATTTCGGCAGCAGGCCGGCTGTCAGGGCGGCGGTACCGGTTGCGGCCAGGAAACCGCGGCGGTTCATGCCGGATTTACGTTTTGATGATTCTTCTGGCTTTTGGCTCATGTATCACATCCTCTTTTCGTTAGAAAATTGATACGGTTCGGAAGCCTTGAACGTTCAACTTTACTCGGACAACCGGCGAATCGAAGCCGGAGCCCGTGGAACGGGAATCCATTATCGACAGGTCAGCACCTCGTTGGCCAGGAAATGTCTCAAGGTGTCCGGGGTCTTCCCGCTACGGCGGGCGTACTCTTCGAATTGATCGGAACAGATCGGTCCCACGGAGAAATAGCGACTGTCCGGATGAGCCAGATAGTACCCGCAGACGGATGATGAGGGAATCATCATTCTGCTCTCGCTGAGTCGGATTCCAGTGTTTTTCCCGGCATCCAGAAGCGTGAACAGCAGGGTCTCCTTTTCCAGATGGTCGGGACAGGGGGGATAGCCGGGTGCCGGACGGATGCCCTGGTATCGGCCGCTGAAGAGCTCGGAACGGGTGAGTTTTTCATCCTTGGCATACCCCCAGTGAACCGTGCGCACTTCCCGGTGCAGCCACTCGGCCATGGCTTCGGCCAGACGGTCGCAGAGGATCTTGATCATCAGTTCGCGGTAGTGGTCCCCGGTGGCCAGATCCGAACACAGCTTCTCGCATCCCCTGGCGCTTACGGCGAAAGCACCGATATGGTCTTCGTGTCCGGCGGGAGCGATGAAGTCGGACAAACAGAGATTGGGGCCGGTTGTCGTTTTTTTCTGCTGGCGCAGAAAGTGGAGGCGGGTTCTCTCCATCCGACGCGTTTCATCGGTGTAGACGACAATATCGTCAAGGTCTCCGTTGGCGGCAAAGATACCGTAGACACCCCGAAGCTGCAGTCTGCCGCTATCTTCCATCTCTTTCAATATGATCCGGGCGTCATCGATCAGACGAAGTGCTTCCGCTTTCTGGACTGCGTCTTCGATTTGTTCCGGTTCCATGGCCGGCATCTCCCATGCTTTGAGAAAGTACCTCCAGTCGATGAGGGCGCTGATTTCGGAAACGGAATCGGGCTGAACGGTGAAGACTCCTGTCTTTCCGGGGCGCTGCGGCCGGAAATCGGACCAGTTGGGAACGGCCCGGTTTTTCCGGGCATCACTCAGCGGCAGAAGAGAGAAACCGCGCTTTTGACTTTTTCCGTTGAGAGACTCCTGCTGGTGAAGGATCTCTTCTTTGAACCTGTCCGCATCGGCGCCGGTCAGACGGCTGGCCACGGCCACGGCCTGCGAGGCGTCACGGGCGTATACCGCAAGGTCCGGTGCAGCCGGGGCGATCTTCAGTGCTGTGTGTCGGGCGGAGGTGGTGGCTCCGCCGATCAGGAGAGGCAGGTGAAGATCCGCTTCGGTCATGGCCTCGGCCACGGATACCATCTCGTCGAGTGAAGGAGTGATCAGTCCGGAGAGCCCGATGAGGTCGACCTTCTCCTCTTTGGCCTTGTGGACGATTTCCCGGGCGTTCACCATCACTCCCAGGTCGATGACCCGGAAGTTGTTGCACTGCAGAACCACTTTGACGATGTTCTTGCCGATGTCGTGAACATCTCCTTTCACCGTGGCCAGCAGAATGGTTCCCCGGGGTTTGGCGGCCTCACCGCGGCCGGCTTGGATGGAGGGCTGCAGATGGTCGACGGCCTGTTTCATCACCCGGGCGCTCTTGACCACCTGGGGCAGGAACATCTTGCCGACTCCGAAAAGCTCTCCCACCTGGTTCATCCCCTTCATAAGCGGACCTTCGATCAGGTCCAGCCCGGATAATCCTCCAGCCAGGGCCGTTTCCAGGTCGGCGGTCAGACGGTCGGTCTGTCCGCTGACCAGAGCGTGGCTCAGGCGATCTTCCACAGGCAGTGAAGACCATGTGTCGTTTGCGGTCCCGTTCGCTCCATCGGCGTCTTTGAATTGTTCCGCCATGGACAGAAGCCGTTCTGTGGCATCCTCGCGGCGGTTCAGAACCAGATCTTCCGCTGCCCGGCGCAGTTCGTCCGGAAGATCGTCGTAAACAGCCAGCTGCCCGGGATTGACAATGGCCATGTCGAGCCCGGCTCCGATGGCATGATACAGGAAGACCGAATGCAGCGCTTCGCGGATTCGGTCCTGTCCGCGGAAAGAGAAGGAAAGGTTGGACACTCCGCCGCTGGTCAGCGCTCCGGGAAGATTCTTCTTGATCCAGGCCACGGCTTCGATAAAGTCCAGGGCAAAACGGTCGTGCTCACGCATTCCGGTTCCGATGGCGAAAATGTTGACGTCGAAGATGATGTCTTCGGGTGGGATCCCGGCTTTACGGGTCAGGAGATCATAGGCCCTCCGGCTGATTTCGATCTTGCGGTCGAAGCTGTCCGCCTGACCCTTTTCGTCGAAGGCCATGACCACCATGGCGGCGCCGTAACCGTGAATGGCGGCGGCGTGTTTCAGGAAAACTTCTTCGCCTTCCTTGAGGCTGATGGAGTTCACGATGCCTTTTCCCGGAAGGCATTTCAGGCCGGTTTCGATGACTTCCCAACGGGAGGAGTCGATCATCACCGGCACGCGGGCCACTTCGGGTTCGGAAGCCACGAGATTGAGAAAGCGGCTCATTTCCACGGGGGCTTCCAGCAGGGGATCGTCC
>CAYMND010000450.1:0-2684 GCA_964391685.1 uncultured Clostridia bacterium
GCAGGTTCCAGTTCCTTGACAAGTCAAGGGTTCGCGGTTAAACTGACATACTGGTCATGGATGGCCAATATGTCTCCGGAGGTATCAGCGACATGTTCGACAAAGACAAGGGAAAAGATATGGACGATTTTTCGGCTATGTTCGAAGAATCGTTCAAGGAAGAGAAGAATATAGAAACCGGTGCCAAAGTCACCGGTCGGGTTGTGGCCTGGGATAATGATTCCGTTTTTCTCGATATCGGTACACGAATGGAAGCGGTTCTCGATCGGGGCTCGTTTCAGGGGAGCAAGGGACGTCCGCCCAAGGATGGAGAAGAGATCGAAGCCATGGTGATCGGGAAAAAACACGGTATGGTCCAATGCGCTCTGGAACTTACGCGCCTGGACAAACAGCAGGATTCGTCCGGACCCGATCTGGTGGCCGAGGCGTTTCGGCAGGGAATTCCGGTGGAAGGTCGTGTCACCGCAGTCAACAAGGGCGGTTTTGATGTCGATGTGTTCGGGAAGAGAGCCTTTTGCCCTTTTTCCCAGATGGAGCTGCAGCGGATCGACAACACCGATGATTATCTCGAAAAGACACTCAGCTTTCTGATCAGTGAATATGCAGAGAGTGGCCGGAACATTATCGTCTCCCGTCGCGACCTTCTCAAGGCCGATGCCGAGAAGCAGAAGCTCAAGGTATGGGACGGGCTGGAAGAGGGAAATGTGATCAAGGGAACGGTCAGTTCGGTCAAACCCTACGGAGTGTTTGTCGACCTGGGAGGGGTTCAGGGACTCCTTCATGTATCGGAAATGTCCTACGAAAAGGTGAACGATCCTGCCGATCTGTTCAAGGAGGGGGATGAAATCGAGGTGGAGGTGATGGAGATCGACCGGACAGCTGAACGGATCCGTCTGGGACGGAAGCGGTTCCTCACCGATCCGTGGGAGACGGTTGCCCAGACTCTCTTGCCCGGGACAGAAGTGATCGGAAAGGTTTCCCGCATCAAACCTTTTGGAGCTTTTATCGAGGTTTTGCCTGGAATTGACGGCCTACTTCACATCTCCCGTCTGGGTGGAGAACGGCGTTACGGTCATCCGAAAGAGCTTCTCAACATCGGTCAGGAAGTCAAAGTGAGGGTGTTGGAACTGGATTCGGACAAACGGACCATTTCCCTGACCATGGAACCGGTGGAAGAGGATGTCGCCGCCCAGCTTGAACGTCTGCGGCGGGAGCAGGAAAAGGGCCAGGCCGATCGTCAGACATCCATGGGGGCTCTTCTCGAAGGTCTTGAGGGAAAGAAAGAATAAGCAGGATCTGATTCATGGTGACTCGTGATTACCATGTTCATACGTCGTACTGCGGTCATGCCAGCGGCGAGATGGAACAGTACGTCCAATGCGCCCTGAGGCAGGGGTTGAAGGAAATCTGCTTCTGTGATCACATGCCGCTTCGGGACAGTTTCGATCCCGAGCACCGGATGGCCGCCGCAGATGTTGCCCCTTATATCGAAGAAATCATGCGTCTGCGGGAAGAATATCCGCAGTTGACCATTCATCTGGGATTTGAGGCGGATTATATTGTCGGTATGGAAGAATACCTGGCCGATTTTCGAAAACGGCATCAGGTGTCTTACTATTTGATGTCGATTCATTTTGTCGACGGTTGGCCCGAAGGGGAGTGGACTTTTGCCTTTCCGTTCGGCAGTGCCACCATTGCCGATCGGTACTCGGACTATTTTCGGACCATGAAAGCCGGGATCAGGAGCGGAATCTTCGATTCCGTAGCTCATTTCGACCTGATCAAGAGATCGCAATACCCGGTAGCCGAGGTGGTACCGGAATTGGTCGAAGAATTGCTGGATGAAATTGCCGGTGCGGGTATGGCGATGGAGTACAACACTTCCGGATTGAGAAAGCCGATATCCGAATCTTTTCCTTCTGAATCCGTTTTGGCCCGGGCGGTTGGTAAAGGGATCCCCATTTGCCTCGGATCCGACGCTCATCATCCTGAACAAGTCGGGTACGCTTTCCCGGAGGCGTCCCGGATTCTGGCCGGGTATTCCGATCTGATCCCCTATCGCATCGGAATGTAAAACAACTCAGGTTATACAGATTCGATTGTCTGAGAAAAGAGTCGATGAAGAAAGAAAACCATAGACCCGTTGTTCTGGTTGTCGGAGGCTTTGACGGTTCATCCGGAGCCGGTGTCAGCGCCGACCTGCGAATGGTGGATCGGATCGGCGGCTACGGGGTGGCTGCCCTGACAGCCCTGACCGTCCAGGACCACCGTCATTTCGATCGTGCGGTGGCTGTCGATGCGGCAATGGTCGGTCGGCAGGTCAGCTGGCTGCTTCAGCAGTACAAGGTCCGGTGTGTCAAAGTCGGAATGCTGGCTCGTGCCGATATCGCCACTGCAGTGGCGGACGCCCTGCAGGATTCTCTGCCGCTGCCCATGGTCATCGATCCCCTGCTGCGTGCGACCAGCGGTGGCAGCTTACTCGATGAGGCGGGGTTTCGAGTGCTTTGCGACAGGTTGATTCCGATGGCATCGCTGATCACTCCGAACCTGGAAGAAGCCTCGATACTGGTTGGGAAAGAACCGGGCATCCCCATGGAGGAACTGGCTGAGGCTCTCGTTGAACAGTTCAAAGTGGCCTGCCTGCTCAAAGGGGGGCACTCGGGACGGCCAAAGCCAGGGATGTA
>CAYMND010000451.1:0-2677 GCA_964391685.1 uncultured Clostridia bacterium
GCTCTTGACCTTCGACCTTCGACTTTCCGACTTTCGACCTCTTCGTTTTTGTTCGCTGCTAATTCTTCTCTTCTCTTTCCGAATCCCGAATCCCGAATCCCGAATCCCGTTCTTCTCCCCTTGTACTCCGCAATGTACTGGCGTACAATGAGATAAGATCAAAAGGACGACAACCCAGGTATGGAGGAAAAACAATGCAAAAAAAACTGCCGCTTTTATTCATTTTTCTGGTTGGTACCCTGATCATGGGAGCGGCCAGTCATCCGTTCAACGTCCATGACATGCTGGCCATGGACCGCATTTCCGATCTGAAGCTTTCACCCAACGGTTCGCAGATTGCCTTCACCATCCGCAAGACCGATCTCGAAGCCAATCGCGGACGGACGGATATCTGGATACTGGATGTACTGACCCGCAAACTGACCCAGATGACCGAAGATCCGGCCGGAGATTTCTCGCCCCGCTGGAGTCCATGCGGGAAGGACCTCTACTTTCTCTCTTCCCGGAGCGGTTCGAGCCAGGTCTGGAGAATGGCCGCAGACGGTTCGAGGGAGCCGGAGCAGATCACCGCTCTGCCCCTGGATGTGAACGGTTTCGTGGTTTCCCCCAAGGGCGACGCCCTGGCGCTGATCATCGATGTCTTTGCCGATGCCAAAACCCTGGAAGAGACCAAGGCCCGGCTGGATGAAGTGAGCGCGAAAAAGGCCAGCGGCCGCATCTACGACAGCCTCTTCATCCGACACTGGGACACCTGGAACGAAGGGCTTCGCTCCCACATCCACTTCTACAACCTCAAGGACAAGAGCGTTGCAGACCTGATGGCCGGAATGGAGAGCGACAGCCCCACCAAGCCGTTCGGCGGCGACGAGGAGATCTGCTTCACCCCCGACGGTTCGGGTGTCGTGTTCACCGCCAAAAGCGTCTCCGGCAGCGAAGAGGCCTGGTCCACCAATTTCGATCTCTTTCTCGCAGCGGTGGACATGTCCTCCAAACCGGAAAACCTGACCAGGGCCAACGCCGCCTGGGATACCGCCCCGGTCTTTTCTCCCGACGGAAAGACCCTGGCCTACCTGGCCATGAGCCGGGCCGGCTTCGAAGCCGACCGCTACCGGATCGTACTCCGCGACTGGAAGAGCGGGAAGGAACGCGTTCTGACGGAAGAATGGGACCGCTCACCGTCCTCTATCGCCTGGGACCTCAACAACAAGTCGATTTTCGCCGTAGCCGACAACCTGGGACAGAGCTCTCTGTTCACCGTGTCCCTAAAGGACGGAAAAGCGACCACTGTGGTGGCCAAAGGGACGGTCTCCTCCGTGCAGGTGGGGAAGAAGGCGGTCTATTTCGGCCTCGACACCCTCTCTTCACCGGTGGAGATCTATTCCGTGCGCAAGGACGGCCGGGAGCGCAAGGCGCTGACCGAGATCAACGCCGATCAGCTGGCCGCCGCCCGGATGGGGGAGTATGAGCAGTTCACCTTCCCGGGCGCCGAAGGCGACACCGTGTACGGCTACCTGGTGAAACCGGTGGATTTCGATCCCCAGAAAAAATACCCCGTGGCCTTCCTGATTCACGGAGGCCCCCAGGGATCCTTCGGCAACCATTTCCATTACCGCTGGAACCCCCAGGCCTACACCGGGGCCGGTTTCGCCGCCGTGATGATCGATTTTCACGGTTCCACCGGCTACGGCCAGGCGTTCACCGATGCCATCCGCAAGGATTGGGGAGGCAAACCGCTGGAGGATCTGCAGAAGGGACTCCAGGCGGCGCTGCAGAAGTATCCCTTCCTCGACGGTACCCGTGCAGCCGCCCTGGGCGCATCCTACGGCGGATACATGATCAACTGGATCGCCGGCAACTGGCCCGACGGATTCAAGTGCCTGGTCTGCCACGACGGCAACCTGGACGAACAGATGGCCTATTACGACACGGAAGAGCTCTGGTTCCCGGAATGGGAACACGGCGGAACCCCCTGGGACAACCCCGAATGTTACCAGAAGCACAACCCCGTGAATTTTGTCAAGAACTGGAAGACTCCCATGCTGGTCATCCACGGAGCCAAGGATTTCCGGGTGGTGGAAACCCAGGGCATGTCCACCTTCACCGCCCTGCAGCGCAGGGGAATTCCCAGTCGTTTCCTCTACTTCCCGGACGAGAATCACTGGGTGCTCAAGCCGCACAACAGCATTCTCTGGCACGACACCGTGCTGGACTGGCTGAGGCAGTGGACGAAGGAGTAGGGGTGAATCGGGATTAGGGATTAGGGACTAGTGAAAAGTCGAAGGTCAAAAAGTCCAAGGTCGAAAGCCAGAATTCTTGTTTTCTTCCCCTAATCCCTAATCCCGAATCCCCAGTCCCTTCTCCAGTCACCAGTCACTGGTCAACTGGTCACTAAGTATTATGTTATACAGCAGGAATTGATGAAAGCTAAAACCAAACTCTTTTCCTATGACCTTCTGGATACATTTATTCACAAACTGTCAGGTCTGACCAAACTGATCTGCTTCCTTTTTCTGACCTTTGCCGTGATGTATTCCTACGATGTCCGGGTCATCCTGGCGATCATGGCTTTTTCAATTGCCCTTTTATGGGTTTCCAAAATCAAATTCCGCCAAATTCGGACGATGGTCCTCTATGTGGTTATCTTCATTCTCACCAATACCATTGTTTCCTTTTTCTT
>CAYMND010000452.1:0-2676 GCA_964391685.1 uncultured Clostridia bacterium
GTTTGATACCGCCAACGTCCATCAGGATGAAGTTGCCGAAGTCGACACCCGACGCGTTGCGGCCGCTGGTGATCGGGTACACGTAGCTGCCCGGCGGTACCGGTTGCGGGTAGGTCTGGATCGCGCCGGTTTGCGGCACTTCACTCACGGTGAAGCCGCGGCGGGCCGCTTGATCGGCCAGGTGAATACCATGGAGACGCTTCGCTCATTGCCTTTCGCGTCCTCGAGGACGGCTATCTCGTCACGCACATGGTAGGTCCCCGCCTTCTTGATTGACTTCACCTTCATACCGGTTGCGGGAAAATCGAACGGAACCATGATGCGGTGGCTGAAAATGCCTTCCGGAACAGTCCCCAGTGTGTCGGCTGCGGTCACCTGCTGTCCGGGCTTGACTGTCGGTGTAAAGGCCCATTCTTTCTCTTCGTCTAGAGGGCTGAGATACACGCCCCTTTCCAGAAAAAAGCCGCATTTGGCTGCCAACTCAGGGAGCGGGTTCTGCAAACCGTCGTAAATCTGAGTGAGCAGTCCGGGACCCAGACGGGCGGCAAGCAGGTCCGCGGTGAATTCTACTTCATCGCCGATGCCGATGCCACGGGACATCTCGAATATCTGCAGTTCGGCGCGACGTCCGCGGATGCGGATGATCTCCGCCTTGAGTTTCTTTCCGGCGCTGGCCACGTAGGCGACTTCATTCATCGAGACATCGCCTTCGACTTCAACGGTGACCATGTTGCCATTGACCCCGACAACCTTTCCTTTAGTCATGTCGTTTCTCCGTATCGTCAGCGCTGTCGGTGACGGTGGTCCACTCGGCTGCGCTGTCTATAACCTGTATGTATGTTTTTCTGAACGACTCGAGGCCAGGCTCGGGTCGAAAGTGATGCTTCCGTTCCAGAATGAGAAGCTTCAGACGGTAAATAATCAGACGGCCCAGATCGAACTGGGTGGCCGCTTCCAGTTCATCCAGATATGCCCAGCGCATTCGGTCCAGTCCATTTTCAACTGCTTTCGGCGTTCCGGCGTTCAGTACTTCCTTGACTTGAGTGGACAGACTGGAATAAAACGGTGCCTTCCGGATAAAAGGATCCGCATTTCGGTTCAGACGCTGGGCTCTCTGTTGAGCCAGTTCATTGCGCAGGGCGGTTTCCCACTCGCAATAGGCCCGCCAGACGGGATGGTCTCCCGATTTCGGATCGAGTTGAGTGAATGAGATGCGCGCCAGTTGGTTGAAATCGTAGTTCGACATCTGCTCCCGGCATTGATCGAGCCAACTCTGACTGTTGAATGGTGGAGTGTCGTCAAAAAAGAGCAGGGGTAATGATGCCACCAGATAATAATATTGAGTCAAGTTCACCCGTCCTGTTTCAGGGCATCCGAGACGATCTGATTCATGGCCGGATTGAGAAAGATTGACAAGCTTTCGGCTACGCTTTCGGCGGAAAAGTCATAATAGGATTGTCCGTCTTTTTCGGCCACGCGGAATCCGTTCGTCAGGTCTGGTGCCGCTTTGATTTCGATGCCGGCCGCAATTTTTTCCGCAAAAGCCTTCTTCAAAGCCTTGGCCATGGATTCAAACTGTTTCGGTGGCAGCAGCAGTTCGATCTTGTCCTGATTTCCGGGTGTCCAGTTGGAGATCATGGCGGTGATTGCGGTGGTGATTTCCTTGTCGCCGAGCGTGGCCTCCGTTTTTTCTTTCAGCAGAGCGGAAAACAGGGTTTCAAGCTGTTTTCTGACTCTAAGGAGAAGGTCTCTTGATGCTTGCCTGAGCGATTCTCGGCCGGAGTGCTCCATTCTCTCTTTTTCATGCCTGGCTTCGGCCAGCAGTGTTTCCGCTTTCGCTTTGGCGGCGGCGATGATTTCGTCGGCCTGCTCCTTGGCTTGCTTCATCAGAGATTCGCTTTCCTGGCGGCTTTTGTCTACACCGTCTCGATGGATTGTCTCAATGAGTTCTTTCAGCTGCACGTCTGGTATGTCTTTAGCTTCCATGATGGAATTTTATTTTAATCAGCGGGTTCTGTCAACTTCACAGCCTTTGTCAAGCGATTATTACAGGCAAATAACGAAAACTTGTGTTCGAAAAATTCTGCTTCGGGGAAACGTCGATGTTTTATGTTACAATACGTTCTTCAAAGAGCAGATCCCGGAGTTATTATTTAAATATGGCACCCGTAGAGGAAAAACCGTGTGATTCACAACTTTCGCTTTTCGAGCGGGAGATGCAGAATTTCCAGAGGATCGCCCTGCGGATCAAGCCCTCTTCTGGTGAGATTCCCAAGGTGGACGGAGTCGATATTTTTGGGGGTACCCGTCCATACAACGGATTGGTCGGTGGGGATCACATTGTTTATGTCGATTTTTCCCAGCGTTACGATCTTGATGCGCGGATAGAACGGGCAAAGAGGCAGAAGCGTCTGGACGTGTCCCGGATTCTGGAACGCAATAAGAGACGTTCGGGGGTTCTTCTGGCGGATGTGTCCGGCCATCAGGTGACTGATGCCCTGTTGACCGCTATGCTGCATCAGGCCTTTCTGACCGGTGTTTCCTATGAGCTGGAATTCAACGGCGAAGTGACACCCAGTCTGTTCGAAATACTGAACAATCGGTTCTACAATTCTTCCAGTGTAGACAAGTTCATCACCGTTCTGTACGGAGAGATCGCTCAAGGGGGAAGGTTCC
>CAYMND010000453.1:0-2668 GCA_964391685.1 uncultured Clostridia bacterium
GGGAATTGTACAGACACTGGCTACTGACCACTGTCCCTTCGATACAGCTCAGAAGGGACAGTGGTCAGTAGCCAGTGTCTGTACAATTCCCTTTTCCATTGCATCCCATAACGCATCCCGGTGGTGTTCACTCCGCAAAGGCGGACTCATGACATGAACAGCGGCTGTCGCCTCGTTTCCTGTCTTATACCTGGATTCATCCAGCAGAAGATATTGGGGACAGGTTTCACCGATGGCTGTCTGCCCGGACTTCCGTGCTTCCAGAATCGCATCGACTCCCTGACAGCTGGACACATGCACGATATACAAGGGGTTTCCGGCCAGACGAGCCATGAGCAGAGCCCTTCTGACGGCATCACCTTCCAGCTCGGGAGGACGGGACTCGGGATGATGGGCCGCCGTTCTGTATCCCTGCTCCAGCATCTTTCTCTGCAGGTAGGAAACCATATCCCCGGATTCCGCATGAACAAGGGTCAGAAGTTTCAGCTTTTTCGCCGCATCGAATACCGCCAGCAGCTCGTTGTCGCTCAAACCAATGGTCTCCCTGTAGGCCATGTAGGTTTTAATGGATCGGATTCCTTTCCTGCTGCAGGCTTCCAGCTCTTTCATGATCCCATCGTGCCACGATGTGACACTTATATGAAGACCGTAATCACACAGAGACTTCCTGGCCGCTTCCTTTCTGTCGGCCAGAGCGGAGAGCAGAGATTCGCTCCGTCCCGGCGTAACAAAATCGATCACGGTAGTGGTTCCACCGGCCAGGGCCGCCCGGCTACCAGACTCAAAGTCATCGCTGCTTTGTCCCGAAGGCGTGTCCAACTCCAGGTGAACATGGGGATCGATCCCACCGGGGAAAATCTCACAACCGGAGGCGTTGATGATGCGACCGACTCCTGAGGGCGAATCGATCTTTTCATCGACAGCGACAATTTTTTCGCCTTCGATCAGAATGTCACCCCGAAAACTCCGCCCGTCACTGACGATCAAACCGGAACGGATCAAGGTTTTGGACATGTCAGAGGTATTTTTTCAGGAGGCCGGTGCTTTGGTTGAACTGCCGGATCATTTCGTCCCAGCGTTCTATCTGACTGAAGATCTTCCGCCATACGCCGCGATCTGTCCACAAGCGGTTGAGGTCTTCCACCTCCTTGGCCTGCTGCTCGACCCAGGTGTAGTATTTCAGGTTGTGAATCGTTTTCTGTTCGGTGAAAGTCAGCTCTTTGTAATGATCCACACCTTGTCCATGTATACACCTTTCCAGATCACAAGCCGCCGTCACTTCACTATACTCTCCCTTCTCCTCTGTCAATTCCGACAAGCGCGAGCCGTACAGATCCGCAGAATCGGTGGCCACCGTGACAACGACATCGTTTTCGTTCATCTCGAAATGTCTGGCGGTCTTGATGGCTGCCAGAAGGTTTCCGATGGCAGAAATACCGAGCAGGTTCAGCTGCATGACCAGCTCTCTGTCCAGTCCGAGACCGACCAGCCGGTCATGACCGGCGGATTCGTTGAACAGGCGGAAGATCCGCATGCAGTCTTCGTCGTCTATGGCAGCCACGGCATCGGTGTTGCGGACGTTGTGAATCCAGGGTACATGCTTGTCTCCGATCCCTTCGATGCGATGCCCGCCGAAACCGTTCATCAGAAGAGTCGGGCACTGCAGGGCCTCGGCGGCCACCACCTTCAGCAACGGGAAGCGTTCCCGCAGATAATCTCCGGCGGCAATGGTACCGGCGGACCCGGTTGATGACACGTACGCCGCCAATTCGGAACCGCCGTTTGCAATCTTCCGGTACAGTTCCTCTATTGCCGAACCGGTATTGAAATAATGCCAGCAGGCGTTTCCAAATTCATCAAATTGGTTGAAAATAACGCAATCCGGTCTCGTTTTTCGGATTTCCCAGCATTTGTCGTATATTTCCTTGACATTGGATTCGCACCCGGGGGTGGCGATGACTTCGGCGCCGATTTCCCGCAGCCATTCGAAACGTTCCCGGCTCATCAATTCGGGAAGAATCGCCACGGCGGTACAGCCCATGAGATAGGAATCGAAGGCTCCGCCCCGGCAGTAATTACCGGTGGAGGGCCAGACCGCCTTATTGTAAGTCGGATCGAACTGGCCGCTGATCAATCTTGGTGCCAGGCAACCGTATGCGGCCCCGACCTTGTGGGCGCCGGTAGGAAACCATTTGCCGATCAGCATGACGATGCGGGCTTTCACTCCGGTCAGTTCCGAAGGCAGTTCCAGATAATTGACACCACCGAACCGGCCGCCTTTGACTATCGGTTCATTTTTCCAGGTGATGCGAAAAAGATTCAGGGGATGAAGGTCCCACAAGCCGATTTCTTTCAACCGCTTTTTGACTCCATCCGGAATCAGTTCGGGGTTTCGTTGTTCCTCGAAGGTGGGAAGAATAATATCCCTGGTTCGGAAATGTTCAATGGTTTTGTCCAGCACTTTCTGGTTTTCGACCCGGTCAATCATGGGTATCATTGTTGTACTCCAGCTTTGAATATAGGCTATTTTCACCTTATTGGAAGAATACGTCAATAGTTTTTCAGTATTCCAGTGTTTTTAATATCCAGAAAAAACATACTGGATTCGAAACGACATTTTGGTACCCCCGTGATCGAGAAAGAGCCCGGCTTCGTCTATGACTACGCC
>CAYMND010000454.1:0-2667 GCA_964391685.1 uncultured Clostridia bacterium
ATCGCCAGTTTTCTCACTCCCATCCTCATCGGCGGCATCCTGCTCACACTCCCCTTCTCCCACATCGGCCCGCTGAGCTTTCTGGACGCTCTGTTCACTTCCGCATCGGCCATCACCGTCACCGGACTCATTGTCGTCGATACCGCCGTCAAATACACCGTTTTCGGAAAGGCCATCATCCTGTTGCTCATCCAGCTGGGTGGCCTCGGATTCATGACCTTCTCCACCCTGACCCTGCTGCTCCTCGGGCGTTCCCTATCTCTCACCGACAGAATGCTCATCGAAAACGGCTTCACCACAGGAAAAACCAGTAATATCTATCCCCTGGTCAAACGAATTTTCCTGTTCACTTTTTCTTTCGAAATCACCGGCGCCATTCTGCTGTTTTTCGTTTTACGCACCCAAAACCCGATCGAAAGAGCGTTCAACGCCCTTTTCCATTCGGTATCCGCTTTCTGCAACGCCGGATTTTCCACCTTCAGTACCAGCCTGGAGGATTATTCCGCCAGCTGGCCGGTTAACCTGACTTTCATGGGTCTGATCATCATCGGTGGAATCGGCTTTCTGGTACTCAACGAAATCAGTCACAATCTCAGAAAACGTCGCAGCCTGTCCAAACTTTCCCTGCACAGCAGGATGGTCATCAAAACCAGCGGCTTCCTCCTTCTGGCGGGAACGCTGATCATTTTTCTGTTCGAGAACACGGACAGTTCCTGGGGCCATCGTCTGCTGACCGCAATCTTCCAGTCCACCACCAGCCGGACCGCCGGATTCAACACCGTCAACCTGGCTTCCTTTTCCCATGCCACCATCCTGTTCATCGGCATCCTGATGTTCATCGGCGCCTCTCCGGGTTCCACAGGTGGAGGCATCAAGACGACGACAGTCGCCACCACCGCCGCCTACCTCCGTTCCTACGTTCTGGGAAGAAAAAGAACCGAAATGAGATACCGCTCTCTGCCGGAAAAAACCGTCGAAAAGGCTTTTCTTCTGATCGTACTGGCCATCGTCCTGATTACGCTGGTATTTTTCCTGATGCTGATTTTCGAGCCCAGCCTGCACTTCTATCAGCTTCTCTTCGAAATCGTCTCCGCCTTCGGCACCGTGGGACTCAGTCTGGGAGTGACTTCCGCACTTGGCAGTGCGGGAAAACTCCTGCTCATGTTCACCATGTTCGTCGGTCGCATCGGTCCCATCACCCTGCTCCTGGCCCTCAGCCGCGCCGAGCCCAAGGCGGTGATCACCTATCCCGAAGAAGACGTCATGATCGGCTGAGAGTCAACCACTTCCCTGTAGACTTCAATCGTCTTTCGGGCGATCTCTTTTTTGTCGAAACGCTGCGGCACCCGGGAAGCGTTCTCAACCAGTCTCCGACGCAGTTCTTCGTCCCGAAGTATGGCATGCACCGATTCGGCAAGGGATTGCGCATCTCCAACCGGAGACAGCATCCCGGTCTCACCGTGGGTGACAATCTCAGGGATTCCTCCCGCCGCAGTCGCCGCCACCGGCACTCCGGAAGCGAAAGCCTCGATAATCACCGTCCCGAGTCCCTCGGTCTTTGAAGTCATGAGAAAACAATCGAGTTCCGGAAGAATATCCGGAATGTCCCTGCGAAAACCGGTGAAGATGAATCTGTTCGTCAGCTTTTTCCGGGCGATGTATTTCTCTATTTTCTCCCGGTCCGGTCCGTCTCCGATTACCAGAAAACGCAGACCGTCGATCCGTCCGCTCAGCAGTTCCGCCGCATCCACAAAGGTGAAATAGTCCTTTTGATCCGCGATGGCGGCCACGTTGCCCACCAGCAGTTCTTCATCCGGGACATGGTACTGCCGCCTCAGGACACCCCGGTTTCGGCTGCCGGAAAAACGCCGCACATCGATGCCGGAGTGGATGGTCAGCAGCTTTTCCTCTCCGCCCAGACACCGTCTCATGACCCGGCGGATGTTGTCCGAATCACAGATGATCCGCTTGACGGAATGGTGATGATATTTCCAGACCGACTTGACCGGGAAATCGACCCGTCGGTTGACCACCACCGGCAGTTTCACCCGGAAAAGACGGTTGGCCAGTACAGCGTGATTGAGGCTGTGCGAATCGTGCGCATGAAGCAGGACGATCTCGTGGAGTTGTGCCGAAGTACGGATCCGGCCGGCCGCCCGAAGGCTGAAACTTCCGGCCGGTCGAAAGAGTTCAAAGGCGTAATCGTTTTCACGACAGAACGTCTCCATTTCGGAACCGGAGGGACAGAGCACCAGCTGCCCGATCCCCTTTTCCCTCATCTCTTCCAGCAGGTAGGCGATCTGCTGCTCTCCGCCGCGCCAACCCGATTGCGAGGAAAGGTGCATAACAGTCAAAAAATCCGATATTCCGTTCATCCCACCATCCTACCCTAAATCCGCCCCGGTACTCAATAGATGAAAAAACCAAAAACCCTTTTCGTCAAAAAGGCGTCTTACCGGTATATCAGGTTTGTCATATCCATCCCGGAGGATGATCATGAAGTGTATATCCGCCCTTTTGATTTCAGTTTTGCTGACCATGTCCAGTGTTCCGGCTCAGGTTCCCGATTTCGATTCGCTCCGTTTCGAGGAACTGAAACAGCTTTTCGAACTCGATGAATCCGTTCAGCCACGCCTGATCGAGATCATGAAAATGACCGAAGCCCAG
>CAYMND010000455.1:0-2667 GCA_964391685.1 uncultured Clostridia bacterium
CAGACCGTAGGCAGAAAAAGAGACCGTCGGCACCCCTGCCCAGAGGAATCGTGCGGCATCCAGCCTGGGGCGGGCACGGTTGTGAAAGGAATGCATGCGCAGCTGCCGGTGCACCCAGCGTCCGTTCACCCGGTTCAACAGGTTTTCCAGATCCGGGAAATTCCTGGCCGCCAGCACGACGAGCCGGTCTCCCCGACCGACACCGTCCATGTTGAAAAAGGCTTTGAGCTTTTCATTCGGCATCACGGGATGATTCAGGTAATACTCGGATCCGGCCACTCCCTGCTCCTCCGCCCCGAAGAAGAAAAAAAGCAAGGATCGGCGGGGACGATAACCGGCCTTTTGGATCGCTCCGACGACGGCCAGCATGACCGCCACACCGGAAGCGTTGTCATTGGCTCCGGGCATCATCAGATGATTCATTCCCAGATGGTCGAGATGGCTGCCGAAGGCGACGGCTTCACTGCCGAGAAGCGGATCGTTTCCCGGAATGATGCCGATCACGTTGCGCCCGATCCCTTCGGAATGATGTTCGGTGCTGTTGGCCAGAGTCACTTTTTTCCCGAGAGAAAAGGAATCCGGCCGAAGCCGGCGGTCGATTCCGGCCAGAACCTTGTTGTGTTTCCTTCCACTTCCGGCAAAAAGATCGCTCACCACCCGTTCACCGACATAACTCAGCAGAAATCCGGGGATATACCGGCAGTTGGGATTTGCGATATGGTAGTTGTACAGCATGCCGATGGCCCCATGCCGAACTGCGTTCTCCACTTTGTAGCGATGAAAGGAGTACGGCCGCCACTGTTTGAACCGGGCGGCGTCGTCATCGGCAGAGACCGGAACTTCAGGCTCCATCAGGACAATTCTGCCGCGAACATCTACGCCAGAATAATCGTCATAACCGAGTTCCGGAGCAGTGATTCCGTACCCCACATAAATCACTTCGGCCTTGACGCGGCCGGAATCTGAAGTGGAGCCGGGAATAAATTCCTTCTCGTAGACGTACGGACGATCCACACACTCTCCCCTTCCGACCGGAAGGTGCAGTATCAGGTCTCCGGAATCGAGAACCAGGGTATAGGGATTCGGGAAGTCCTGAAAAAAGCTTCCACTGATCGCCGGCTGGACTCCCAGTGAAGCCAGACGACCGGAAAGCCAATCTGCCGCGAGGTTGTATCCGGGGGTCCCGGTGAGCCGACCGGTATATTTTTCATGGCACAATTCCATGATGTCCGTCATGATCTCATGGCTGGAGATTTGCAGTGCAGCTTTCAAATATTCTTCTACAGACGAATTTTCGGCAGCCATACCAAAGGAAAGCAGTGTAACGAGGACCGTTGTAGACAGAAAACGATGCATGAGGAAACACCTCCCCGGAAGATTCACTTCCACATCAGGATTTTACACCATTAGCACCGATCCGGCCAATGCCCAGACCGGAACCCGTCGGAGCTTCGCAATCAATTGCTCACTAGTCACATAATTGACATTCTTCACACACCGGAAATCGAAAACTGTTGACAGAAGTGGCAAACCACAATATCTTTGGGTTACAAACACAAGCCGCATATTGAGAAGGAAAAGGGAAGCCGAAAAGCCGTTTTTTAAAAGACAACGTTCTGGTTGTCGTTCTTGCCGGAGGAGAGGGCAATCGGCTCATGCCGCTGACCGAAACCCGCACCAAGCCTGCAGTTCCCATCGGGGCCAAGTTCCGTCTGATTGACATTCCCCTTAGCAACGCCGCAAATTCCGGACTGACTCAAACCCTGATTCTCACCCAGGGAAAGGACAAATCCCTCAACCGCCATATCAAGGACACCTGGTACTCCGACCGACATCACCGCGGCTTTATCGATGTTATTTCTCCCCAAGGCGTTGGGAAAGCCTACGAGGGCGATGCCGATGCAGTTCGCCAGATCCGGAATGACATCCGCAACGTGAACAGCAAGATCGTCCTGGTTGTCCCGGGTGATCATCTGTTGAAGATGGACTATATGAAATTCGTCATCTACATGCTAGACCACAACGCCGATGCCGCTATTTCCGTCATCGCCCGCCCATTTGACCAGGCCGGACAATTGGGTTCACTGAAACTTGACAAAGTCGGGTGGATCAAGGAACTTCGGGAGAAAGACCCCGAAACCCCACTGGGCTTCGAAAACGAGAACCAGGAAAAGATGTTCTACGCATCCATGGGGATCTACGCTTTCAAAACGGAAATCCTTCTCGACCTTCTTGATGAAAAAGGAGTTCTTTTCGGTCACGATCTCCTGCCCAAGCTGCTGGCCGGTTGTCAGGTCATCGGCTATCCTTACGAAAAAGAGAACATTATCTACGACGAAGGAATATTTCAGATCAACGACATGGCCGTTTCGGAAATCGACATCAGCTCGGACTCCGGATACTGGCGTGATGTTGGCACCATCGGCGAATATTTCAACGCCAACATGGATCTGACCGGTATCACTCCCATATTCAATCTGTATGGTGTGCGCTGGCCTTTTTTCACCTACAGCGAGGATTACGGGCCGGCAAAAATCATCCGTTCCGAAGGATACAGCTGTATCGATGCCGCCGTGGTGGGCGAGAGTTCCTTTCTGAGCAACGTTCAGGGGAAACATCTGGTCATCTCGTCGCAAGTCTACATCGACCGATCCGAGCTGAACAACG
>CAYMND010000456.1:0-2662 GCA_964391685.1 uncultured Clostridia bacterium
CAGAGGACGGTGACGTTGCAGGGTAAGCCGACAACTGGGGCAGGCCAGGATCAGTACGGGTCTGCCGAAATGCTCCCAGGTGCTGGTCAGCGCTGTCAACACTTCCTCCCTCATGGCTTCGTCACCCGCCCATTCGGCCGGAGCGCCGCAGCAGCCAAGGTATATCCCGCAATCGGGCCATTTTTTTCGTAGAAAATGATAGCTTTCGGTGACGTAGTGCGGGTTGGAAGCCCCGAGCTGGCAACCGGGAAAGAACAGGTGGCTGCATTGTTTGAGATTTTCTGGGATTCTGGCCAGTCCCGCATCCCGATTGGCAAAAATCATGTCACGAAGGTAGAAATCATGAAAAGCCCAGGGCATGGCCCCTTTCTCACGCATCACCCGGTGGCTGTGCAGAAAGGTCGTACCGGTGTCGATGCCCAACGGGCAGACGGTTTTGCACAGTCCGCACTGGCTGCAGGTGGAGATCATTCGGGTGGCGATGGTGCCGTTGCCGTCCAGCGTACCTGGATTGACGGTGATTTCCACTTCCTCGGCGATTCTTCGGGGGAACTTGCGGAAATAGCGCATCAGGTCACAGGCCTGGAAGCATGCGTCACATGAGCATTTCAGGCAGCGCCCGGCTTCCTCTGCCGCTTGCTGTACCGTGTATGTTTCGTATTCGACTGGTTTGACCGCCGGCTCGGTGTCGATCTGATCCAGGCGAACTTTTATACGGGTCACAGGCCGGGAATGGGGCTGGTTCATGCCGCCGGTCTTGAGAAAACGTTCCAATGCCGCGCCCACTGCGAGACCGTCGGCCAGTGCTTCCATGGAATTTCGGCCGCATAGGGAGCCGCCCATGAATACACCGGGCCTGTTACTGGCGAAGGCGCCGCCGGGGGCGGTGATGCATCCGAAGGTGTCGCCTCCAACACCGGTGGCCAGGTAGACGGCATCAGCATCCAGGTCGTCTAGAGATGTCACCTGGGTGTCGAAATGAAGTGTGAACACCGTGTTCATGAACTGGTGCTCGATTTCAGCGGACAGGAGATCCGAAGAAAGCCGTTCGAGTAGGTGGCCGCCGTATCGGTGTGTTTTTTCGTAAATGGTCACCCGGTATCCTTTTACGGCCAGACGCAGCGCAGCCCCCAGCCCGCTGATGCCGGCGCCGACGATGGCGATGCGCTTTTCTTTCGACGACATATTGTACGCTATGGGGATCGGGTTTCCGGATTGTGCGATTACCGCCCGTTCCAACTCACGCAGTTCGACGGCTCCGCCTTTCCCGTTTCTGGGGCAGGCGACCCGGCAAGGCTGATGACAGAGAAGACTGACGATGGCGGGGAAGCCCACTGCGTTCTGGTAACAGCGGTAGGCAGCCTTGAAGAAGCCCCGCTGGATCTTGGTAACCAGGTCGATGACGTCGAGTTGAAAAGGGCAGGCGACCCGGCAGAAAGGAGGATCGTTCTGCAGACATTCTGTAATTTTGCCTTCCGTGTATCTCATACTTTTCGGGGTAGGGGCGGCCGCCGGCCGCCCCTACAGGACGATCTATCAATCAGAAAAAGCGTTCCGCTTTCTGGTCTCCGATGGGCTTGAAGAAATCGTCTCCTCCGTAGGGTACCGGATTGGCTTTGATGTTTTCAAGCTCCTCGTACAGTTCTGAACCCAGGAAATACTTCTTCGGAGCGGGCACCTCCTCGCCGGCAGCGATGGCATCGAGACCGGCCTTGATCTTTTCCTTGGTGGCCGGAAGCTCGTGGATTCGGACTCCGCAGGCGTTCTTGATGGCGTTGATCACCGCCATGTGTCCGGCGGACTGGAAGGCTTCCGATGCGCCGGAGGAGCCGAAAGGGCCATTGGCGTCGGGTTTTTCCACGTAGACGGCAATGATCTCGTCGGGAATGTCCTGGATGGTCGGAACGCCGCAGGAGGCCATGTTGTTGTGTTTTTCACAGTCATGGTAGATCTCGCTGAGGGCGAAACCGATGCTGTGAGATATACCGCCGAAGGCTTGGCCGTTGACGGCGTCGATGTTGCCTACCTTGCCCACGTCGGCCACGCAGACGAAACGGATGCAGCGGGCCTTGCCCGTGGTTGCATCTACTTCCACCTCGGCCAGATTGAGGGCGTAGGTGAAAGCTGGGGTCGGGTCGCCGATGCCGGTGTTGGGGTCCAGGCGGCAGAGTCCCGGAGTGACGATGGTCTGGTATTTTCCGAAGTGCTTGGTCGGTATGCCTTCCTGGACCATTTCATCGTAGGTTCGGTAACTGCCGTCTTTCTTCTTCATGGCAGCGATCAGTTTTTCTCCGGCGATGCGGGTGGCGTGGCCGCTCATGTAGTGGGAACGGCTGGCTGCGGACATGCCGCTGTCGGGGCAGAGTTTGGTGTCGCTTTGCACCAGGCGGATCTTGTCGGGAGTAACCTTCAGGGGCTTAAGGGCTTCGAGGGTGACCATCAGGGAACCCACATCACCGCCCTGGCCCAGTTCCTGCCAGGTGTCGTACTTGGTGTATGTTCCGTCGGAATTGAGCTCGATGGCCACTGTGGCGCTGTCGGTGAGTCCTTCGGTGACGTTGAAACCACCCCAAGCCAGTCCGACACCACGGTGCAGCTGAGGTGTGTCTTTCTCCCTGGCTTCCTTCACCGCCCGTTCGTAGTAGGGACGTATTTTGTCCAT
>CAYMND010000457.1:0-2648 GCA_964391685.1 uncultured Clostridia bacterium
AATTCGATTTCCACCGGTTTCAGGTGGTCCTTCAACACCTTCTTGATGAAGGTGACGTCGACATTTTCAATGTTTAAGTTCACTTGCACCTTGCTCTCCTTAACGCACACCTTGGTTTCTGCAAAAACCAACGGTACTTTTATAATCCACCTAAAAATGAAAATCCAGGGTCCGGTGAAAAGAACCCTGGATTTTTTTTAGAAATCGGCTTTATTTCTTGAATTTCGGATGATTCTTCAGTACGTCGCTGATGGTCGGGGTGCCGATCTCATCCAGCTCGTAGCTGATGCGCACGGTGGGTTTCTTGAAGTCCACGATCCGACCGAGATCGATGGGGGTGGCGATGATCACCAGATCGCACTCGGTCTTCTGGATGGTGGTCTCAAGATCCTTCATCTGCTGTTCACCGTACCCCATGGCCGGCAGCAGCACTCCGATGCCGGGGTACTTCCGGTAGGTCTCGGCGATGGTGCCGACGGCGAAAGGACGCGGATCCACCAGTTCGGCGGCACCGAACTTGAACGCAGCCATGACACCGGCTCCGTACTTCATCTCGCCGTGGGTCAGTGTCGGTCCGTCCTCGACCACCAGGACCTTCTTGCCGCGGATGGCTTCGGGTTTGTCGGCGAAAAGCGGTGAAGCGGCATCGATGACCACAGCGTCGGGATTGAACTTGCGGATGTTCTCACGGATCTTGAGAACATTTTCCAGATTGGCGGTATCGATCTTGTTGATGACGATGACGTTTGCGCGTTTGAAGTTGACTTCACCCGGGTAGTAGGACACTTCGTGTCCGGCCCGGTGGGGGTCGACGACCACGATCTCGAGGTCGGATTTGTAGAAGGGGAAATCGTTGTTGCCGCCATCCCAGAGAATGACATCGGCGATCTTTTCGGCTTCGCGGAGGATGGCCTCGTAATCGACACCGGCAAAGATGGTTACACCGCTGACGATGTGAGGTTCGTACTCCTCCATCTCCTCGATGGTGCATTTGTGCTTCTTGAGGTCTTCGACGGTTTCAAATTTCTGGACTTTCTGGGCCACCAGATCACCGTACGGCATGGGGTGACGGATGGCCGCCACTTTATAACCCATCTCCTGCAGCACCTTGGCCACACGGCGAGTGGTCTGGCTCTTGCCGCATCCGGTTCGGGCGGCACAGACCGATACCACCGGTTTGGTACTCTTGACCATGGTTTCGTCGGGACCGAGCAGAACGAAATTGGCGCCGGCGGCGTTGACGACGGCGGATTTGTTCATGACGACCGGATACGGGATATCACTGTAGCTGAAGTAGACATCCTGAACCTCGAGTTTCTTGATGAGATCGACCAGATCTTTCTCATCATAGATCGGAATACCGTCGGGGTAATTGGCACCGGCCAACTCAGCCGGGTATTTCCGGCCGAAGATATCGGGAATCTGGGTAGCGGTGAAGGCCACTACTTTCACATCGGAACGGTTGCGGAAAAAGAGATTGAAATTGTGGAAATCTCTTCCGGCAGCACCCATAATCAAGGCTTTACGCATTTTATATCCTCCTATATTTGAAAAGAAAATGGTTTGAAGATGGAGTATAAACGAATGGCCCAGCCAAGTCAAATGAAAAGTGGTGGAAGTCGGCGATAACAAAGATTCAACAGGCAGACCATTCCTCAACCTTTCGGACCTTTCTCCAACGGATGATACCCCAGCCGCTGCAGCTCGGTCACCACCTGCTCCCGTTGCTGCCCGTCAGCGAAACAGACCTCTTTTCGGTCCAGATCCACGGTCACCTCAGCCAGTCCCGGCAATGAAGACAACTTGTCATGTATTTTTCGCTGACAGACCATGCAGGACATATCCGGTACTGCGACTGTCGTAAACCCGTTTTTCCCCCGCCTCAGCAGCGCACGGAACCAACGGGAAAGAAAGAGCTGCCAGAGAACGAGCAAGAGAAGGGCCACAGCCATGACAATCTGCCAATATGACGTCGCAGCGGCATGGTGATGCAGGTGGGAGGTTCCCAGCGGCGCAATCCGGCTGAAAAACCAGTCGGTGAACAGCCCCAGGACCACGGCCACCAGGGTGATCATGGCCAGATACAGAGCGGTGACCCGCCATCCCATACGCTTGAGCAGGAAGGTCATGGTGACGGTATTGGTCGCCGGCCCGGCAATGAGAAAAACCAATGCGGCTCCGGGCAGGACACCACTGGCCATCAACGCCAGGGCCAGGGGAATCGAGCCGGTGGCGCAGACATAAAGGGGCACCGACAGCAGCAGTACGGCCAGATACTGGAGAGGCTGGCTGTCTAGATGATTCTGGACAAATCCGGCCGGAATCAGCGCCGTGAGCAGACCGCCGGCCAGGGTTCCGATCAGAACCCACTTCCCGGTATCTCGAGGCAGCTGCCAGAAGCCGTAATCGATCACGTCCCGCAGAGCACGAATTCCGAAACGTCCGGATTTTCGGGGAGAAGTCGAGGCCGGTTCCCTTTCCTGCGCCTTTTCCTCCTTGTCCAGAAGCCTCGCCGCCGCCCCGATACCGAGACCGGAGAGCAAACCGGCCAACGGACGCATCACCGCGAAAAAAGGTCCCATCAACCCGTAGGTGGCCAGAATCGAATCGACGCCGCTGGTGGGTGTCGACACCAGAAAAGCCAGAGT
>CAYMND010000458.1:0-2640 GCA_964391685.1 uncultured Clostridia bacterium
TGAAGTGGATGCCACGATCTGGAAAGCCGGATTGTCTGTCGAACTGCCGCTGTTTTCCGGCCGGTTCAGCCGTGTGCCACTGATCCGTCATGAATTGGAACGTGCCCGACTCGGGGTGCGGGACCGGGAACTGCAGCTCATGGCTGAAGTCAGCAGTATGTTGGGGGAGATGGATACACTGGCCAAAATGGTGAATGCCTTCGATGAGGGAGAGCTGAAGGCCGGGCGGGAAAGCCTGCGCCTGGCCGAAATGGCCTTGAAAGCCGGGGAAATCAATCTTCATACATACCTTGATACCTGTCGCGACTGGTTTGAACTGCAGATGAAACGCCCGGAGACGGTTGCCCGTTATCGTGCCGCCTGTTCCGCCCTTGAAGCGATGATTGGAGGTTTTGATTCATGATACTGATCAAAAGAATACATGTTTTTTTGCAAAATATGCTTGTTGTCTTTTTCCTGTTTTCCAGTCTCATGGTCTTCAACGCCTGCGCAGAGAGGTCATCGGAAACGGGACTCGACCATGACGGTCACGACCATGTGCAGACACATCCGGAAGGGACCGATGAAGAAAGCGGCGATACCCACGATCATCTTCATGCATCCGGAGCCGGTGAGGGGATCCGCTGGCGACGGCCCGAATACGGCCGACCGGTACGGATTCTGGAGATGACCGGGGTTATCGATGTCGATCAAAAGAGCAGCGAATGGGTGACAGCGAGGATCGCCGGCCGAGTCGCCGCCGTCAAAGCCGATATCGGGGATCGGGTGAAGACCGGGGACCCGTTGCTGATCATCGATTCCAGTGAACTCCTGACGCTCAGGGAAACTTTTTTGAAAAGCGCCCAGGAACTGAGACTGAATCGGGAGGCATTCAGTAGGGCCCGGGAACTGGCCCTTCGGCAGGGTATCGAGGCGAAGACGCTGCTGGAACGGGAGGTTCAATTCCGGATCAGCGAAACCGGGCACTTGACGGCCCGGGCCGCTCTGTTGCGCCTGAATCATGATCCGACCCAGCTGGACCGGGTCGTTGCCGACGGCAGTTCCCGTGAGCTTGTCGAATCCTTTCTCGATCCGCTGCTGGTTGTCCGTTCCCCCCTGTCCGGTGTGGTCAGCGAACGTGACGTGGAAGCGGGAGAATGGGTAACCGCCGAAAGGGCGCTGCAGCGGATCACCGATCCGGGCAGTGTCTGGGGCATTTTCAAGGCCACAACTCTGCAGGTGTCGCAGCTGAAGGAATCGGGCGAAGTGGACATCCGCATCCAGGGAGAGATGAAATCCAGATACAAAGGGCAGATCGACCGCATCAGTCCGCAGGTCGACTCCAGGACACGAATGCTGTCAGTGAGGGTGCGGATCGAAAATACCGACGGAGGATTGCGGCCGGGTCTTTTTGCCGGAGCCCGGTTGAGGATGATGGATTCCAGGGAGTGCCTGCTGGCTCCGGAACAGGCCAGGGTGATGGTTAACGGAGTCGGCGGAGTCTTCGTTCATGAAGAAGACGGTTTCCGGTTTCAGCCGCTTCCCGGGGTCGAGACGGACGGGGAAGGCAGGCTCATCCTTGCCGATGACTGGAAAGAGACGGATATTGTCGTTGAAGGGGCCTTTGCTCTCAAAGCGCAGATGCTGCTTGCATCCGGTGCTGCCGATGCCCATTCCGGGCACGCCCACTGAAAGGCGGTGAAGCATGAAATCACGGCATTTTCTGGGAATGAAAGGCTCGCTGCTGGTGGTTCTGCTGATGGGACTGATCGGGTATTGGGCAGTCGGAAGCATGAATATCGATGTTTTCCCCGATCCGTCTCCGGTGCTGGTCACCGTGGTGACGGAAGCCCACGGCATGGGGCCTGAGGACATCGAACGTTTTGTCACCTATCCCGTCGAGCGCAGCCTGGCCGGCCTTCCGCGGCTCAGGAAAACCACCTCTCTTTCCACGTTCGGGCTCTCCACTGTCAACGCCTATTTCGAGGACGGCATCGATATCTATTTCGCCCGTCAGCTGGTCAGTCAGCAGCTTTCCGGGATCGAGAGCTCTCTTCCCGGGGAAATCGACGGACCCAGGCTGACTCCGGTCACCAGTGCCCTGGGAATGGTGTACGTATACGCCCTGGACGGAGAATCTTCCTCTATGGAACTGCGTACTCTGCAGGACTGGCTGGTGAAATTCCAGCTGCAGGCGGTGCCGGGTGTGGCTACGGTGCTGAGTCACGGGGGGGATATCCGTCAGCTGCAGGTGATCATAGAACCGGACAAACTGAGCCAGTACGGTCTCAGCCTGCATGAGACGGTCGCCGCCATCCGGGGCGCGTCTCATACCGTTACCGCCGGCATCATGAAAAGGGGCAACGAGGAGATGCTGCTGCGGGGGCTGGGACTGGTCGGAAGCAGCGGGGAAATGTCCGGAATCGTTCTGAAAAGCCATCAGGGGACTCCGGTGCTGCTCCGTGATGTGGCGCAGGTCGAGGAGGGGCCGGCCGTCAAACGGGGAGACGCACTGCTGAACGAGCGGCAGGGGGCGGTTTCCGGGCTGGTCATGAAACTGATCGGTGCCAATACGGCGGAGCTGATCAGCCGCTTGGACCGGCGTATCGAACAGGTGAACCGCAACCTGCCGTGTTTCAACCGGAACCGAATCGAGGTCAG
>CAYMND010000459.1:0-2637 GCA_964391685.1 uncultured Clostridia bacterium
CTCGTGGCTGATGTCGATGCCTCGTTCGATGAGCACCTTTTTGACTCGCTTTCCTTCCGGACCGGTCTGGCGGTTGATCAGCAGCATACCCAGGATGGTCTTCACTGCTTCCAGGGCTTCCTCCTGAGAACGGGCCAGTTTGACCCCGCCCGCCTTGCCCCGGCCTCCGGCATGTACCTGGGCCTTGACCACGCAGGGAAAACCGATGCGATCGATCAGATCGGGAGCGGTGGTGAAATCCGTGCATAAAAACGAATCGGGAATCGGAATGCCCGCCTGTCTGAACAGGTCTTTGGCCTGATATTCGTGAATGTTCATGCCGATACACTCCTTTCGTAGACTGTGGACCAATCACTTCTCCGCCCGGCAGGCGGAAGGCCATCGTTCCTTTCTAACTGGATATGATTATTTTATAACTTTTTGGTAAACCTTTCCATTCCCTTGTTCATCCTCGGCCTTGATGAAGATCATTCTTGCCGAGGCTGTCGGGCGGACAGAGTAGGTTTCGATCCTGGAGTCGCTGATCAGGTCATCCGGAAAGATGGGAAGCCAGTGTTCTCCGTCCCAGGAATATTGAACCATTCGAATGGCCGAAGTGGTGTCTTCCGCCGTAAAGGAAATCTGGTTGCCGCTTGCATTGAACTGGCCGATATCGGGAGGAGTGGAATCTATGGTAAAGGTTGAGGAGATGATCTCGGAGCTTCTGGCCAGATCGGGAGGATTGGTGAGGGCGTCACTGGCCACGATTTTCGCCTGATACTGCCCGTCCTGGAAAAGGTCCCTCGGAATGATGACCGAGCTCTGCCGGAGATCGGATCTGAAGATAAACCATTTGTTGCTGTTGGTGGGACTGAGCAGAATTGAAAAAGTCAGCGGATCGATGTTCGGGTCCTGGCAGGACCAGGTGACTACCAGATCTTTCGGGCTGGTTTTACTGTTGCCTTCCAGTTTGCTCTCTTCGGCTTTACTTGCCGGATCGGTTTTCTTGATGGTCCTGTAAGCGACCTGAACCGAGGACAGACGGGGAGTCAGATTGTTCTGCAGGTAGTAAAAATACAATCGATCCAGAAAAGGTTCTTTGCCACTGCTCGAGGCGTTCAGGTTCACCTTGAACTGGATGAAGCGGTATGCAGAGAGATTGGTCGCCGCTCCGTTGCCCGAAAGAAACGGTGGAAGCCATTCCGTCCAGGTTTTGTCGGGTTTGCTGGAGTTGCCGGCCCGGACCGTAACGGCCACCTGTGATCCCTCCGGTTTATAGTCCTGCCAATACAGTTTGCCGATATCGGATTGGATGGTCAGGTCGAAAATGTCGGACACGTAGGTCCCGCTGCTGCTGTTGTTGTCGTCGAGCCGTACGATCCCGGCAGAGTTGTCGGTAATCATGGTAATGCCGGGACCTTTGGTGCTGAGACGGTAGACCTGGGCCGCTTCAGACTCATAGACGATGGCGTATTCACCATCGGGTTTGACCTGGAACACTCTGCCGGAATTGCCGGTGGCCACCAGCAGCTGCTGTGACTTGGCATCGAAATCGATGTCGTATATGGTTTCGTTGTTGAGGCTGAAGATTTCTTCGATGCCGCCATTGGGCATATACTTGTAGATAACGCTGCGTAAGCCCGGAATCGGGTCTCCTTTGCCAGTGGTTTTGACCGGTACCGGTTCTTTTTCGCTTCTCTTTTCGGATTCCTGGCTGTAGTGGCTCGCAGCGAAATAGACGTTGGCTTTCTGATCTGAGGTGATGCCCCGGATTTCTTTGTAGACAGAGTCGTAGAGCACCTTGGTCTTGTTGCGTGTGATGGTGTAGACGATTCCGCTTTCACCGCTGCCGGCGTACAGAATGTTGTCGGAAGACAGATGAAGGGTGGTGATGTGGGAGTCTTCGGTTTCAAACAGCTGAGTCGCCTTGCCCGACAGAGTCACCCGGTAGACGCCTCCGTTGCCGCCGACGGCCACGATGATCGATCCGTCCTGGTCTTCGAGTATATCCCAGATGAACCGTTCTTTCGGATCCAGCAGAACGGTGCTGTTGCCCTTGTTGTCGATGCTGTACAGCTTGCCGTTGGGACCGGTGGCCACGATGACGGAACCGCTTCTGTGCTGCAGTACGGCGTGAACGTCCGGCTCGTCGGCACGGAACAGGGAAACCGGCTTCTTGTCCAGGTGCGAAATGCGGAAAACTTCCGCTCCGTGTCCGCTTCCCAGCAGGATGTCACCCTGTTCGTTGATGTCAAAGCAGAGGTAGAATTCCTTGGCCGGGCCGGTGATCTGTTGTGATCCGGGACCGATGCGCAGTTTTCCCTGGTGATCGAGCAGAGTCGAACTGAATGATCCTTTCTGAAAGAGATTGAAAGAGTCGACGGTGATTTTTTTGACTTCCACCGCTTCGGTTCCGACACATAGGAACGCCAGTAAGATCGGAATTGATAGAGTCCGGATGCTAGACATGTTACCTCTCTTTGATGGTCAGCTTGAAGGTTTTCCATCCGCTGACGACATTGGGAATGTCGACTTGATATTCGCTCAGGGTTGAAAGTTTTACGTCGTTCGGAGCCTCGTATTCGCTGGAATTGTGAGTGAAAACGGTGCTCAGGGAGGGCGGAACCTGGGAATATTCGTAACCGCTTACGTACAATC
>CAYMND010000460.1:0-2627 GCA_964391685.1 uncultured Clostridia bacterium
ACCGCGGCTGTCCGGTGAACATCGGAGAGCTCATGAGCCGCTACGGCGGCGGCGGACATTTCGGCGCCGGTTCCTGCAGTGTCGATGTCAGTCAGGCGCAGGGATGTATCGATGAAATTGTGTCGGTTTTGAAAACGGGGCGAGGGGGGTGATTCCGGATTATTTTTTGCCGCAGACGGTTGATAATCGCCGGGATCGCACTTCCTGATTGCTGTTGACAAGGTCATGGAATAGGTGTACATTCCATATTTAAAAAAGTCTGGCCAGTCCTGGCCGTCGTGATCATCATCACAAATCAAAACCAGGGCTTTCGAGGTAAAGATTGAACAGGATTTTTATTCGAAACACTGTGCTTCAGTTTGTTTTTCTGCTCGTTTTCTGGCTGGCCCTGAGCGGTCATTACGACTTTTTCCATGTCTCCATCGGGGTTCTGTCGGCCGCCGGGCTCACACTGATGCACCTGAAAATCAGGCGGTACCATTTTGAGCAGGATCCCGTTTTCAAGGATGGGAACATGGGATTGTCCATCCGATACAGCCGGTACTGCCTGTTCTACATTCCCTGGATGGTCTGGCAGATCGTCCTGGCGAGTCTTCAGGTGGCCAAAGTGGTTCTGAATCCCAGAATGCCCATCGATCCGGCGTTTGTTTTTTTCAAGACCCGCCTGCCGACCATCGGAGCCAAGGTGATCCTGGGGAATTCCATTACCATGACTCCGGGGACCATCACCATGGACATCAGCGGCGATGATTTCGCCGTTCACGCCCTGATGGACGCTTCGGACGCCGGAATCCTGGACGACTCCATGCCCAGGGAAGTCGCCCGTCTCTACCAGAAGGATCCGGGCTCGATGATTTACGATATCCGTATCGACAGAGGATAAATCCATGATGCAAACTTTTTTTGAATATTTCATCGTCACCCTGCTGGTGATTGCCGTGTTGCCGCTCTACCGGCTGATCAAGGGACCCACCGTCTTCGATCGCATGCTGGGCGCCGGGGCCATCGCCACCAAGACCATGCTGCTGATTCTGATCATCGGTTATGTCTTCGACCGCATCGACATGTTCATCGACATCACCCTGGCCTATGCCATTCTAAACTTCATCGGGACTCTGGCTGTTGCCAAGTATGTGGGGCTGCTCCAGTTGTCGGACGACAAGGAGGTGTAACATGAACTGGCTGCACATTCTGTCCATTGTTTTTCTTTCGGCCGGTGCCTTTTTCATGTTTGTCGGCAGTCTCGGCCTGATCCGTCTTCCCGATTTCTACAGTCGGGCCCACGCTCAGGGGAAAGTGGATACCCTGGCCGTCATGCTCATTCTCTTCGGCCTGATGATCTATGAGGGATTGACCCTGAACTCCGGAAAAATTCTGATGGTACTGATTTTTGTCGCCCTGACCAATCCGGTGGCCACCAATGCACTGGTGGGAGCCGCTTTCAAGGGCGGTCTGCGTCCCTGGCTGAAAAAGAAAGCGGGAAAAGTTGGGACGAGTAACGAATCCAAACAATAGAGGCTCCCATGCATGTCACAATTGAAATCATTTTGTTTGTGGTGCTGATCATTCTGGCCGCCATATCCGTTTCGGTCAAGAACCTGCTGGTCGCCGTGGCCACCCTGACTGCGTTCAGTTTCGTCACCGCGCTGCTGTACGCCATCATGGGCGCCGTCGACGTCGGATTCACCGAAACCGTAGTTGGAGCGGGAGTGACCGGTGTCCTGCTCATCGTGCTGATCTTCAAGACCACGAGAAGGAGTGAAGATTGAAATTCGTAAACTTTTTGATATTGATCCTGTTCGGTGCGATTCTTGTTTTCGCCTCTTTCACTCTTCCGCCCCGCGGCCAGCTTCGGGATCCGCTGAATTCGGCGGTTTCCGCGGCCGATACTCCGGGGGCCTCATCCTACTACATCGAGAACGCCAAAAAGGATGCCCATACCGACAACATGGTCACGGTCATCCTGGCCGACTGGCGGGGCTTCGACACCCTGGGCGAGGAGACGGTCATTTTCACCGCGGCTCTGGTCTGCCTGCTGCTGTTGCGGAAATGGAGTTCCAACAATGCAGAATAAACAGGACAATCCCATTGTGCTGATGCTGAGCCGCATTGTTTCCCCCTTCATCATGCTGTTCGCTCTCTACATCATCTTCCACGGGCACTACAGCCCCGGCGGGGGGTTCCAGGGCGGAACCATGATGGCTGCGGCGGTGCTGCTCACCCGAATCGCATCCGGAAGCCGCATATCACAGAAACAGTTCAAGACGGTGCTGACCACCCCTCTGGGCTCCACCGGCGTCCTGATCTACTGGGGCACCGGTTTTGCCGCTTTGCTGCTGGGCAAGAGCTTCCTCAACTATTCCGCTCTGACAGTTTTCGGGGAGGAATCGATGGCCCATTCCATGGGCATTCTGCTGGTGGAAATCGGTGTCGGACTGGCGGTCATGGCCCTGCTGATCTCCATTTACGACGATCTCCTGGAAGGGGATCCCCAAGGCGGTATCAAATGAACAGCGCATTTACAGGATATTACGCATATTTCTTTGTTTTCACGCTGATGATGGTCGGTCTGTACGCCATTGTCCTCAAGCGCAACCTGATCAAGAAGATGATCGGCATGACCATTC
>CAYMND010000461.1:0-2627 GCA_964391685.1 uncultured Clostridia bacterium
GTTCCGTATTCATACAATTTCAACAACGGGAAACGGGATGCCATCGTGCAACCGTGCAAAGGAGTTGTGGAATGGCAATAGAAACCTTGTCGGATGTGTCGACAGATCAGCAGAGACTGCTTCTGTCCGCAGCCAGGAAAGTGATTGGTGCGAGATTTCAGGACGAGGAAATGAGCCTGCCCGATGAAATGAGACATCACGGTATATTCAATGAGAAACGGGGGGTGTTCGTTACCCTGAAGAAGAATGAAGAACTGAGGGGATGCATCGGATATCCGCTGCCGGTAAAAGAACTTCTCGACGCCGTGATCGACAATGCCCAGGCTGCGGCGTTCAACGATCCTCGTTTTCCGCCCCTGCAACCGGAAGAGCTGGATCAGGTGCTGATCGAGATTTCTGTGCTGACGGTTCCGAAAAAAGTCGGATCTCCCGATGAAGTCGAAGTCGGCAGAGACGGAATCATCATTTCCACATCCTATTGCAGAGGCCTTCTACTGCCTCAGGTTCCCGTGGAACAGCACTGGAACCGCCAGCAGTTTTTGGATTACGGTTGCCTGAAAGCAGGATTGCCGCTGGCCTATTGGCGGTCACATCCGGTGACCATCGAAACGTTTCAAGCTCAGGTTTTCAGGGAAAAGAGGCTCTGATGAAAGAGTTTTCTCTTCTTGTCGAAACAAGAAAACATATCGAACTGTTTCCGATCACCACCATGGTGAACGGACTGATCCGTGACCACAGCCTGCAAAAAGGCTGGCTGAATTTTTTCGTGCCCCACACCACGGCAGGAATAACCGTCAATGAACAGGCGGATCCCGCTGTGGCTGCGGATCTCGAAGACTTTTTCAAGCGAATCAGCCCGGACCTGCCCTCATACCGGCATATGGAAGGGAATTCACCGGCTCACGTCCTGTCCTCTCTCGTCGGGGTGTCACTGATGCTGCCCATACAAAATGGACAGTTGGGACTCGGGACATGGCAGGGTGTATTCTTCTGCGAGTTCGATGGCCCGCGAAAACGATCGGTACTCTTGTCTTATCTGTCGTAAAAAAATATTTTTTCTCCATTAATATCGGAATAAATTTTTGAAATCCGATACTTTCTGTGAATAATATTCGTCCGGATCGATGGAGTTACACCCGCTGATTTGTCTTTATTGATGCCGATTTCAGGAAATATCAGATTGACAAGGGAGATCCTATCCGATACAATGTGCGCACAATCCACGAGAGGAGAAGTCCAATGGTTGATCATCTCATTTTTGCTATGGCACCGCTGGCTGCAGTGGTGGCTCTTCTTTTCGCATATGGTTTTTACAGAAAAATCATGTCTTTGAGTGAAGGCACTGACACGATGGTCGAAATCGCCGACGCTGTAAGGAAAGGCGCTCGAGCCTATCTGCGTCAGCAATACAAAGTTGTCAGTATTTTCTTTGTACTGGCCGCAATATTCCTGGCCTTCCTGTCCTATGTTCTCAAGGTGCAGTCTCCCTGGACGCCCTTTGCTTTTCTTACTGGTGGATTTTTTTCCGGTTTATCCGGTTTTATCGGCATGACCACTGCGACTCTTGCTTCCGCGAGAACCACCAATCAGGCCCGGGAATCGCTGGACAAGGCACTGAAGGTGGCTTTCCGAAGCGGATCGGTCATGGGGCTGGTGGTGGTCGGCCTCGGACTGCTGGACATTTCGATCTGGTTCATTATCCTGCGAGTCATTCTGAAGAACAGCCTGATTGTCACTACAGTGACCATGCTTTCCTTCGGGATGGGGGCGTCACTGCAGGCTCTGTTCGCCCGTGTCGGCGGTGGGATATACACCAAGGCCGCTGATGTCGGAGCGGATCTGGTGGGCAAGGTCGAGGCCGGTATTCCCGAAGACGATCCGAGAAATCCGGCGACCATCGCCGACAATGTCGGCGACAATGTCGGTGACGTAGCGGGTATGGGCGCGGATCTGTATGAATCTTACTGTGGTTCCATCCTTTCCTCTGCCGCCCTGGGGGCTTCGGCTTTCATGGCTCTCGGAGAGAAAATAACTCACAATGCCGTTATACTGCCGATGGTTATCGCCGGAATCGGTATCATCGCTTCGATCATCGGAATCTTTTTTGTCAAGACCAAAGAGGGGGCCACCCAGAAACAGCTTCTGGGCTCGCTTGCCACCGGCATAAACATCAGTTCCGTGTTGATCGCTCTCGGGTCTTTGGGCGCTGTCTATCTGCTTCTTCCCCAATTTTTAGGCATATTCGGCTCGATCGTTGTCGGTCTGGCCGTGGGGATCATTGTCGGCAAGAGTGTCGAGTACTATACTTCAGACGGGTTTAAACCCACCCAGGAAATTGCCAACAACGCCAAGACCGGTGAAGCCACAGTCATCATCAGTGGACTGGCCTCCGGAATGGTTTCTACCGCTGTGCCGGTGATCACGATTTCGATCGGAATCATCGGAGCGTTCATCTTCGCAGGCGGATTTTCCAGCATGATCATGGGGTTGTACGGCGTCGGTATCGCCGCAGTGGGAATGCTGTCCACCCTGGGGATCACCCTGGCGACGGATGCGTACGGACCGATCGCCGACAACGCAGGCGGAAATGCCGAAATGGCCAAACTGGACAAGGTGGTGCGCCAAAG
>CAYMND010000462.1:0-2623 GCA_964391685.1 uncultured Clostridia bacterium
CAGTTGCTGGGTGATGGAGCTGCCGCCGCCAAGCCCCAATCCGGCCACTTCGCTGAGAATGGCACGTACAACCCCCCGGAAATTAATCCCCAATGACCGTAAAAGGTGTCGTCCTCAGCGGCGATGATGGCCTTTCGAAAAACATGAGGAATATCTTGAAAACGAACCAGCATGCGCTTTTCACGGGCAAATTCACGCAACGGTCTATTGAATCGGTCGTAAACCGTTGTCATCACTTCCGGTTTGATATCTTCAAGCCGCTCGATCTGAGAAAACCCCTTTTGATATACAAAAGCCACCCCAAAAGCCACTCCGGTGAGGATCACCAACAAAACCGACAAAATCCAGGCAATCAATCGAATCATATTTCGGGACATATCACTCCTGCTTAATCCAGTGGCCAGAAATTGTTATCATACCAGATGCTCTCTTTTATCTCGTTATCCAGTTCTGCAAATAGCTCCATATGCCGCCTTTCCCAGCCGGCGAGCCAGTTGTACAGAGCCTTCAGCCCCGGATCTTCCTCATTGGCGCTCTGTTCGGAGTAAAACTCATAAGCCCTTCGCTCAAAATCCAGTGCGGCACTGACCAGTGCACTTTCGAATCCAGCGGCATTGATGGCAGCGGCAATCTGTTGTATGGAAAACCCAATGTCCATCTTTTCCATGGGGCGTTCTTTAAAAACCAGCGGGTCTCCGGCTTTGAGGGCAACAAGCTGCTCTCTCAGAATGTCTGCATGCTTTTCCTCTTCCTTGGCGAAAAAGGAGAACAATTGACGCAATTCGGCCCCCATTTCCCGCTTCATGCTGTCTCTGTAGAGTGCATTCCCGCGGACTTCAAGGTAATATGCCTCTTTCAGTGCGTTCTTAATTTTGACATCCACCTGACACCTCCATACTGGTTGATTTTATCATAAATCTCTTTTCACATTTTCAAATTGAACCCTCATAATTTCAACAATTTTTTAAAACAAAAAATCAAACTTGCCTTTTTTCCCTTCAGGTTTATAATGAATCTTTATCTTTATCGAACGAGGAGGTTATATGCCTGCCAAAGGATATGTTGAAATTGCAAAAGAAGTTTGCAAGGGGTGCAGCCTGTGCGTTACCAGCTGCCCGGTACAGTGCCTTGCCCTCAACACAAACGACACAAACAGTTTCGGTCTGCATTACGCGTACATGGCCCAGCCCGACAAGTGCATCGCTTGCCAGAATTGTGCAGTCATGTGCCCGGACGCAGCCATCACCGTCTATAAAAAGATGGAATAGTCCAGACGGGAAAGGAGAGCGATATGCCAGAAACCAAATTTATGAAAGGAAATGAAGCCTTGGCCGAAGCAGCGATTCGTGCCGGTTTAGAAGGATATTTCGGCTACCCGATCACGCCCCAATCCGAAGTCATCGAATATTTGGCCATGGAAGAACCGAAGCACAACTATGTTCTTCTTCAAGCTGAAAGTGAAGTGGCCTCGATCAACATGGTGTACGGAGCGGCCGGCACCGGAGCCAGGGTCATGACCACCACCTCGTCACCCGGATTCTCCCTGATGCAGGAAGGGGTCTCATATATCGCCTGTGCCGAGCTTCCCTGTGTTGTCGTCAATGTCGTACGCGGCGGTCCGGGGCTGGGCACCATCCAGCCCAGCCAGGGTGACTATTTTCAGGCAGTGAAAGGCGGAGGCCACGGTGATTACAAACTGATTACATTGGCCCCGAACTCTGTTCAGGAAATGGTCGATTTCACCATCAAAGCCTTTGATCTGGCCGACAAGTACCTGACACCGGTTTTGATTCTCTCGGACGGCGCAATAGGCCAGATGATGGAAAAAGTGGTTCTTCCGGAAAAAATCACCCCCTCCAAAAACAAACCATGGGCCACCACGGGCAAACCGGCTAGCCGAGAGCGGAACATTATCACATCCCTCTACATCCAGTCGGAAGATATGGAGGCAAAAAACCTGCGCTTGCAGAACAAGTACCAGGAAATCGAAGCCAATGAAACCCTTTTCGAGGAATATCAACTTTCGGATGCCGAAATCGTGTTGGTCGCCTACGGTGTTACTTCCCGAACCTGCAAAAAAGTCGTGGACCTTGGACGCGGAGAAAATCTCAAACTGGGCCTTCTACGCCCCAAAACCCTGTGGCCTTTCCCCAAACAGCGCATTGCCCAGCTTTCTGAAATGCCTCAAGTAAAACACTTTTTCTCAGTCGAAATGAGTTCCGGCCAAATGCTGGAAGACGTCATGCTGTCGGTTTACGGTCGCAAACCGGTCAGTTTCTACGGAAGAAACGGCGGTATCATCCCGACTCCGGAGGAAATCCTTTCCTCTATCAAGTCGCAGCTTTAACCAGGAGGAAAACATCATGAAAGAAGGATATCAGCTCCTATACAAACGTCCGAAAACGCTGTTGGACAAACGGATGCATTACTGCCCCGGCTGTTTTCATGCTACGATACACAAGCTGTTCATGGAAGTAATTGACGAAATGGGTATACAGGACAAAACCGTTGGCGTCTGCCCCGTCGGCTGTTCCGTCTTTGCCTACGATTACATGGATGTTGACATGCAGGAGGCTGCCCACGGAAGAGCTGCCGCCATGGCCTCCGCCATCAAACGTATGCT
>CAYMND010000463.1:0-2618 GCA_964391685.1 uncultured Clostridia bacterium
TTTCCGCAACTGGGTACTGACAATCGCCACCCACCTCTGCTTCGACTCCCTGCGCCGAAACCGTTCTTTTCTGAACTATTTCCGTGAAAAAAGCGGAATGTTCCGCGAGCAACTCATCACACGGGGCGCCGATGAACAAAACCTGGAATCCAGCCCCATCTTTCCGGTCCTCACACACCATCTCAACAAAAAAGAACGCCTGGTGTTGCTTCTGAAAAGCGAAGAGGAATTGAATCTGAAAGATATCGCTGAAATTCTCAGTTGCCGACACAGCACGGCCCGAGTTCACCTCTTCAATGCCCGGAATAAAATCCGGAAGATTCTTACCGGACCGGACAGAGAAGGAGAACGACCATGAAATGCGAAACGCTTTACCGACTTCTGGGGGTTGTCCCCGGCATGCGGCTCAAGGGGTACCTGGTCGAACGGCACGAATCCCGTTGCCCGGAATGCCGGAAGGATAAAGATTGGACCGCTTTTCTTAATAAGATGCCACCGGACAGTGAAAAGATCGATCTCTGGACGGTCGTCAGAAACCAACTTCCGGACCGACCCTGTCGGAACCGTACCTCATGGTTTTCAACCGGTCGCTGGGTTCTGGCCGGGGCAACGGTCACCGCTTCCATCCTGCTGATCGTTCCGCTGGTAAAACCAACTCCAAAAAGGATCACTTTCGATATAACAACCGTAAACCCGGTCATTCACACACTGAGTCTGGCTGAAAAGCCGGCCCGCCTCGTGTACTTTAAGGTCGACAATCCCGGACGATTGATCGTCTGGGCCTCAAGTTCTGATCTATCGCCCCAAGAGGAGATAAAAAAATGAAAAAATCGTATTACTCCGTCATCCTGATGGCTCTGGTGTTGATAACGCCCCGCAATCTGGCTTCATCCGGTGAATTCCTGGATAAAATCATCACCATGCGCCTGTATCGCGGATCCCGTCAGGCTGCGATTTCATCATCCTCCCTGGTGATCATGTCGGTGCAGTTCCGACCGTTGTTCATCGGACAACAGAAAAGCATCATGTCCGTTCAGAAAGAGCAGAGTGAATTGAAGCGGATTTTCAACCTGCAGGAGTTGGATATGCTCGAACAGAACCAGATGGTTTGGAATCGGACAAACCAACCGGACCAAGTCCTCGTCGGCCAGTCCGCCCTGGTAATCAACGGAAATACAGGTGTCCCCCCATTTCACATCCGACTCACACCGCTCGGATCTCCCGACCGTTTCGTGATCGACGTCGGCGAAGGCGATTCTCCGAAATCCCGGAACAAGCTTTTGAATTCGGAAATGACTCTTCCTCCTGGGCAAAGCGTGGTCATGGGCTTTGAGGACCGGAATCAACAGCCCTTTTTCATCTCCTTCTATCGCAGTCCCGTCGGTCTTGAAATTCAGGACCGTATCGGGGAGGACGCCATCACTCTGGATCAGGCCCCCGGACTGCTTCAACATCAGGCTCCCGTTTACCCCGAGGAAGCCAAACGCAACGCCGTTCAGGGGACGGTTCTGCTCAAAGCCACCCTCAACAGCGAGGGTACCGTTCGTCAAGTCGAGATCGTCAGCGGTCATCCCCTCCTCAGAAATGCGGCAGCGGAAGCGGTCAAGTCCTGGCGCTACGAACCGTACATCGTGGACAACAAAGCCGTCCCGGTCCGTTTCTCCGTCAAGGTCGATTTCAAGTTGACAAAAGAGCCGGTTCCGAACCGGACGAACATTCCGTCCGTCTGGCCCACACACGGTCTGTTGACCAGCGGATACGGAAAACGACACCACCCGATCACCGGAAAACCGGATTTTCACAACGGTCAGGATATCGCCGCTCAACGGGGTACACCGGTAGTGGCTACGGCCGACGGAAAAGTCATCTTCACCGGAAAAAAGGGGAACCGCGGAAACACAGTGATCATCGACCACGGAAACGGCTACGTTACCCTGTATGCCCAGTTGCACGAGATCAAGGTCAAAAGCGGGGACAGGGTTCGTCAGGGTGATCCGATCGGAACTGTGGGAAGTTCAGGACTGTCCACCGCCCCGCATCTCCATTACGAGATTCACAAGGACGGCAAGGAAGTCAACCCGCTGGACTATTTCCTGGATTGACTGGGGGAGAGAAAATGATCCAGAAGGACAAGGACTTTTCACAATCGTACTGACAAAAAGGGAAAAACAGAGCATACAATAGCTGTAGCTGGATGAAGGGGCAAAAAAACCGGACTTTTCGTACCATTTGGTACATTTTTCATTCGAAAAAGCGGCTACCATGGATACAGAAAAAGGAGGAACTCATGTCTATGTTCTGTTATCAATGTCAGGAAACGGCACGCAACAGCGGCTGTACTGTACGAGGTGTATGCGGCAAACAGGAGGACACCGCCCAGTTGCAGGACCTGCTGATCTATACCTGCAAGGGCATCGCCCTGGCCGCCGATCATCAATACGACCAGACAGCAGGTCGATTCATCACCCGGGCCCTGTTTGCCACCATCACCAACGCCAACTTCGACAACGACCGCCTGGAAAAACTGACCCGCCAGGGATTGGAGATCCGGGACCGTCTGGCCCGGAGCTGCGGCAGAAAATGCTGCGAAAGGGACGATTGCCACGATGCCTTGCTGT
>CAYMND010000464.1:0-2617 GCA_964391685.1 uncultured Clostridia bacterium
CAAACTGATTGCTCGGAAAGCCGATAATTTCAAATCCCTGCTCTTTATATTTCTGATCACTCTTGTCCAAAACAGAATTTTAAATTAAGCAATTGATAATTGGTGGCTCCCTGGTTCATAATTTTTTTTCCAAGAAAAATCTTGAACACAAAAGGAGCCGATATCATGACTAACACCGCCAGCATCTTTAGTCAACTATTGAAAGTAATTTCTCGAATTGAATTTTACAAATTGGTTCATGAATTTAAAGCAGAATTTCGCAGCAAGGGCTTCAGCTGCTGGTCTCAGTTAACCTCCATGCTCTTTTTTCACCTGGCAGAAGCCGACAGTCTCAGAGAGATCTGCAACGGTTTGGCCTGCAGCACCGGCAAGATGGTGCATCTTGGGTTGACCAAACCACCCAGTCATTCCACTTTGTCCTACGCAAACGCCCATAGGCCAGCCGAACTTTTTGAAAATTTCTTTTTCACGACGATGAATCGCTTTCGATCTCAGAAGCTGCTTTATAGTCGGAAAAAGAAATTTCGTTTCAAAAACAAGTTGTTGAGTCTGGACAGTACGACCATTTCTCTCTGCCTTTCTTTATTCCCATGGGCGACATACCGTCGAGCCAAAGGTGGAGTGAAACTCCATGTCATGCTGGACCATGACGACTACATGCCAAGATACGTTTTGATCACGGATGCCCAAAAGCATGAACGGAAATATGCGGAATTTTTCTCGGCTCCCAAGGGTTCCATCATTGCCATGGACAGAGGGTACAACGATTACGGCCTTTTCTATCTCTGGACCAAAGCGGAACTGTTCTTCGTAACGAGAATGAAATCCAATGCGCAATATGAGGTCGTTGAGGAAAGGGAAAAACCTCAAAATCGAAATGTATTGGCGGATCAAGAAATAAAACTCATCGGAACTTCCGCGAAAGCTTATGAGGACATGCGACTGAGACGTGTGGTTGTCTGGGATGAGAAAAACGGTTGTGAAATCGAATTGCTTACCAATCATATGACTTTCGGTTCGACCACCATTGCGTCGATTTATAAAGACCGCTGGGAAATCGAGCTCTTTTTCAAAGAGCTGAAACAACACCTAAAGGTCAAAACCTTCATCGGGACGACAGAAAATGCGTTACGCATTCAGATTTGGACAGCACTGCTGGCGTTGCTCCTCCTGCGGTGGATGCATCACTTGTCCAAAGCGAAATGGTCGTTCAGTATCCTTTGCTTCATGACTCGGCAAAACCTGTTTACCTACAGGGCTTTGGTCGATTGGATAAACAATCCATTCGAAATACCTCCGAATGAACCTGACAGCCCAGGCTTTGAACAGTTGACCTTAGATTTTGGACAGCATACTTTGTGTACAGAGGGTAACCTAGTTTGAAAACTTCATTTTAAAGACTGAAAATCCTTGTCCTATATAGATCAACTTCTAAAAACTGTTTTATTTTGGACAGCAGTGCCATCTGCTGAAGTTTTTGCATCAGCTGATCATTGGCCCGTACCAGATGGTGATATCCATCAACCGCATCCGGTGTCGGCCGCGCCTGTTTTTCCTTTTCTACACTGGCGGTGTCACTGAACTGAGTAATGACAAAAGAGGACAATTCTACTCAACAATCTCCTTTTTCAAAACGCTTTGCCCTGTTGTATTTATACTCCATGGGATAATTGATTTACAAGCGTATACCGGCGATTTACCTCTATAAAGGGCTGAAGTGAAAAAAGAGGATTGCGAACCGAAAAGGTCCCGTTTCCGGATTCGATGACCGAGTCGATCCGATTCTATTTCCTGCCAAACCCCAAGGACAAATAAACGAACCACAGCGACCAGCCGAGGTGGAAGAAACGCTGTTTCAGTCCCATCCACGGGGCCAGAAGATCCGGAAAATAGACCAGAAAGCCCAGCATCATCAATATGAAACTGATGACCGCCGCCGTTTTCAAATATGGAAGCGTTCCGTTTCTCCAGAGCCAAAGCGACAGAAGCGGCGACAGAGGCATCAGAACAGACGGCATGCCCAGCAAGCCGTGCAAGCGCGTGGGCATGGGGAAAATTCCGGCCCCGGTGATGGAAAGCGCATGCGTCAGTATGATGATCACAGGAAAAATCGATACACCGCGGCTCTTGCACCTACGCAACAGACCGACCATCAACGCAAGGCTCAAGATTCCAGTCAGCACCAGTCCGACGGCGAAAATGAACCGGGTATCCGTTCCCAGGGCGCCCAATTCGCTGACCAGCCGTACCAGATGATTGTAATTTCCCATCATCAGACCGCAGACAATTGTCGTCAACCAGAACACAGCTGGAGCGGCGATCCCCGCCGGCAGATCATTCTTTCTCTTCATGATCATTTCCTCCTCGTTACCGGCTGAAAATACCCCAGGCGAGATTTCCTGGCCATCGGGAAATCATATGATTTTTCGAATTCATACGAAATCCTGATCCGTTTCCTACGTGATTTGTAGATCCAGAAATCCCCTGCTGCACCTTGTCCCCAGACGCTTCATCATCTACAATCAATTTCAGGCCGATGAAAAAGCGGAGATTCATCATTGAACCATTTTGAAATACTATCTACTGTCGTCGTTCTGCTGATCGGTGTCTGGTCTCT
>CAYMND010000465.1:0-2613 GCA_964391685.1 uncultured Clostridia bacterium
AGACCATACGGCACATCATCCTGAAGCTCTCATCCCACAAAACCGACAGCCCTCTCTTTGCTTATATAAAAAGGAACCCGAAACTTTACGGAAAATTGACACTGATCACCTCTCTGAAGGAGATTCGAAAATGCGATGTCATGATCTCCCAAGGCGTTTCCTGGGAACAGACCGCCCTGGACCTCATCAACGAGCTGACGCATAATCCGAACCTGAAGGATTACACCTTCTGTAAGCACCTGATCGTCAGCATCGAGTCCGAAGGCGCTCTTTATCTGCAAATCGAAAACAATCAGATCCTGAAAGCCCGTCTTATTTTCGACCCGAGCCACCAGGAAGGGGAATGGGACCACGCCCAGGGGCTTAACGGTTCAGTCATCGGTCTCATGAACACCTTCATCGCCGCCATGATGACTGAACTGACAAAAGAAAACCCGAATTATGACTGGGCCATCATGAACGGATTGTGCGTCCAACGCTTTTACAAGACGATCGGGCACATCAACCGGTTATTCCCGTTTCCCGAACTGTCAGAATATATTTTGAAAAACAAACCGCTGACATTTGCCTCCGCCTTTGTCCCCATTCCAAATCATGTCGAAGCAATGCTCATCAAAGACAAGATTCGTTTCACAAACGCCAACTGGACCATCCTGGAAGGCAATTATCTGCTGGAAAAGCCCAGAGGCCCCCTCTACGACCTGGGCATCCAGGTGGGCCTTCACGGTGAAAGGGAATTGATGAACGCCCCCAAGTTGAAAGTCGGCTCGTTTACCACCTATGATCGCAGTGAAATCGAATCCCTTCACAACATCAAGAACCTCGTTACGGATTATCTGCTTCACGACAAGGGGGACAAGCCCCTTTCACTCGCGGTGTTCGGCGCTCCAGGCTCCGGAAAATCCTTCGCCGTCAAACAGTTGGCCAAATCCTTGTCATTGCCTTTCCTCGAATTCAACCTGTCACAATTTGAAGATGCATCAGAGCTGATCGGTGCATTCCACCAAGTTCGGGACCTGGTTCTGACCGGGAAATGCCCCTTCATTTTCTGGGACGAGTTCGATTCTCAGAAATTCAAATGGCTGCAGTTTCTGCTGGCCCCCATGCAGGACGGACACTTCCAGGAGGGGCAGATCACCCATCCCATCGGCAAAGCGATTTTTATCTTCGCTGGAGGAACCAGTTACACATTCGAGACCTTTGGTTTGAATTGCCCGGAGGATGAATTCAAATTTAAAAAGGGACCCGATTTCAAAAGTCGCCTGTCCGGTTTCCTCAACGTCAAAGGCCCCAATCAGCTTGAACAGCTGGATCCGTCCGGAAGGGTTTGCGTCGATGAATCAGGCCACCCGATCAGGGATGAAGCCGATATCTTTTTCCCCGTACGCCGAGCCCTGTTCATCAGGGGGTTGTACGGGGTCAAACCCGATGCCACGCTCAACACCGATCCAGGTCTGCTCAACGCCCTGATCCGGACCGACAAATACACTCACGGATCCAGATCCATGGAAAAAATCCTGAGCTGTCTGAAGATGAAAGACAAAGCCAAGATGAGCCGCTCCAACCTGCCCACGGCCAACGTGCTTGCCATTCAGGTGGATTACAACGATTTTCTCGACCACCTGGATCGATTGGACCTGTTCAGTCTGGCAGCCATTCGAATCGCACCGGCCATCCACGACAACTGGATGAACCTGGGAGACCGGAACGGCTGGAAAATGGAGTTTCACAAATCCTACTACCTGCTGCCCAGCCATATGAAGGAAGAAAACATTGCCGCAGCCAAACGGATCCCTGTCATACTGAATGCGCAAGGACTGATGATCGTACCGGAAGGCGAGTCCTCTCTCTTTGAGGCTTCCGATTACGATAATCTGATCAATGATGCAAAAGTACTTGAAAAGATGAGCATCGATGAGCATCGGGAATGGATGCGTTTTCGAGCAGACAACGGCTGGGTGCACGGCGAAGAGCGAAACGACGACCGAAAAATCCATGACTGCCTCACATCCTGGGAAGAGCTATCCGATAAAGATAAAAACAAAGACCAGGATGCCGTCAGAAATTTCAGTGCAGTCCTGAAACGAGCCGGATATGCAATCGTCAAAAAAAGGAAAGAATAGCATATTCTGAATTCCGGGGACCTAAGGGACTTAAAGGAAAGAAAAGGACAAGACAATAATTCTCCGACTCGAAGAGGTGAATTCGGGGAAAATATGGCATTTTCCGGGTGGGACCTGTACAATTGATCATTCCAAGCTCTCTCAGGAGTGTGCGCCATGACCATGCAGTGGATCGACTGGCTGTCCGTCATTCTGTTCTTCGTCATCTCCCTGATCATCGGCCTGGCGGTTTCCCGCCGCGCCGGCTCCAGCTCCGGTGAATACTTCGCCTCCGGCCGCAGCATGCCCTGGTGGCTGCTGGGTGTCTCCATGGTGGCCACCACCTTCTCCGCCGACACGCCCAACCTGGTCACCGACATGGTCCGCCAGAACGGGGTGTCGGGCAACTGGCTCTGGTGGGCCTTCCTGCTGACCGGACTGGTGACCGTCTTTATCTACGCCCGGCTCTGGCGCCGTTCCAACGTGTTGACCGACATCGAGTTCTACGAAC
>CAYMND010000466.1:0-2606 GCA_964391685.1 uncultured Clostridia bacterium
CTGCAATGGCGGGCCCATGACATCGGTCTGAGCAACCGTGAGGTCATCACCCTGGCCTCACTGATCGAGATGGAAACGGCCAGTCGGGACGAACGCTTTCTCATCTCATCCGTATTTCACAACCGGCTGCGACTGAAAATGCGGCTCGATTGCGACCCGACCATTGTCTATGCCCTCAAACGGGAGAACCGGTGGGACGGATCGCTTGGCTGGAACGACCTCAAGTATGACTCCCCTTACAACACCCGGATCTACGCGGGGCTGCCCCCGGGGCCGATCTGCTCCCCGGGCTACGATTCAATCGAAGCGGCCCTCTATCCCGAACAGACCGATTACCTGTATTTCGTAGCCAAAGGAGGCGGCAAGCATCACTTCTCCAGCAGCCTCAAGGAACACAACTCGGCGGTTCAGCAATACATCATCCGCAAAAACCGCTGAAGTCTCAGGAAACGATTCCCTGCCTTCAAAAAGAAGAGAGCCCGCGACGGATCACCAGCCCCGATTCGTCCGCGACGAAGACCATGGCATTGCCGTTTTCGTCGATATAAATTGCACTACAAGCCGGCAGATCGGTGTTTCCTTCGTCGGGTACGATCCAATGCACACCGCCGTCGAAGGAACGGGCAAACCGCTTATTGCCTCCATCCGAAGGAGTCAGCGAAACCAGCAGGTTTCCAAAGAGATCGGCCGCCAGGTGGTAGGCACTGGCGAATTCGTTGTTTTCCGGAGTGTAGACATTTTCCCAGGTATCGCCCCAGTCGGTGCTGCAGTTGATACAGGCACGGTACATATAGGGGATGTACATGTCCCGGCCGAACTTCAGAACGACCCCGTTCCCACGGAAAAGCGTATTCGAACGATTCATCGCCGAACCGTCTGTCCAGGTCAATCCCCCGTCATGGCTGTGCCGGCCGGCATCTATCGTATATCGATCGGAACTCCACTGGTAGGAGACGAAAACATGACCGCCGGCACAGGCGACCAGACCGGAAAGTCCGATATAGTTGCCCCCGTCGTAATCGAGAACCTGCCTGGCTTCACTCCAGCTGGAACCGAAATCATCCGACCGGATGTAGCGGATGATGTGCCTGTATTCCGTAAGCTCGGTCTCCCAGGCCAGGTGAAGACAGGCACTGTCGCTACATACACTGAAGGCATTCGGGGAGTCCACATCCGGCAGAGTGAAGGTCTTTCCGTCGGTCAGATCGTGACAGGCCAGCGTGCCGTTCGTTTCGACGAGCACGACAATATGATCGCCGGAGATGACGGTTTGAACGGCACCATCCCCTTCTTTCAAGGTATAGAGGGCTTCAGCCGCCTGCCAGGTGGCACCGGAATCGCCGGAGGAGACGCGATACAGATCCCCTTCCGAGCAGTACAGAACCGAAAGGGTACCGTCGGAAAACGCATGAACGTCTGTCACGGTTGTGATTTCCTGATCATCGATTTTCTGCTCCGCATTCCATTGATAATCCCTCAAGACTGTCAGATGGACTGTTTCGGAAACGGCTGCCCCCGTGGAATCGACCAGCTCCACCGGCAGGCACCACTCGGAAGCCTGGGTGTCGGCGGGCAGTGTCAGCGTTCTGGACAGCGAGCAGTACAATACATCCCCTTCCTTCCGAGTCTGAATCGTCTCACCGTTCACCCGGATGGAAGCTCCGGTCGGAAGGTCCTGACCACTGACACGGAGAACAATTCCGTCCAGCCCGGCAACGATATGTTCCGGTTCGAGAATGATGCTGACGATTTCATTCTCTTTACGACAAGATGCCAAGGACAACACAAGAAAAATTACCGACACCCACCGAATCAAAAAACGACTCCTCACCATTTTTCCTCCTCAATTGTGTCCTCGTCAGGGAATTTGATCAATAAAGCGTCTGTCAACCCTCAAAGACTACCCCCAGGACACTCACGGTTCAACGCGCCCTCTTGCAGGGATATCCTAACACACTGCGCATACATAAACAAATCAGTTCTGCAGGATCAAAAACTGAACGGCATTCAGCCACCCTTCCGGCAATACCTTTGTATGATTATAAATACGAGACAGATTGCCCTACGGACGATACCGACCGATCAAACCGTTGATGTCCACCTGGCCGGACAGTACATCGGACTCCCTTTTTTTCAGTTTCCTTGCCTCCACCTCGTCCCAGCCCACCAGCCAGGTCTGCACATCCCGGTCGCCGTACAAACGGATGGTCTCGGAATCATAGTCATCATATCCCACCGGTTCGGCTTCGGCCAGCACGTCGACCACCTGGTCCTCATCATCCAGCAGCACGGCCCAGGTGACCGACGAGTAAGCCGGGATGGTCTCCCACTGGTCTTCCACCGCGGCACGAATATCCACGTTACCAATGTTCACAATGGTCAGATACGCTTCGTAATCGATGACATCATCCTTGCACGATCCGCTGAACAAGACGGCAATCAGCAAAGCTCCGACAATCCAGTATCTTTTCATTCACTCCTCCTGTCAATCAACGATAGGGCCTGAGCACCGATATCACTTTCCCGACCAGGGTAAAGGGATCTGTGATCACTGTATAATCGGGATTTTCCGGCTTGAGAACCAGCCTGCCCGCCATCCTGGCCAG
>CAYMND010000467.1:0-2593 GCA_964391685.1 uncultured Clostridia bacterium
ACGGTGAACGCCTGATCCGGCTCGATATCGAGTCAATTTATAAAGATTACCGTTTCTTTGATGTCGGCAGTCGTTACACCATAAAGGAAGAGCAAAACTAAATTCTTTTTTAAAAACTTCGGTATATCGACAGGAAATGCAGAGTGCTGCCGGCAATGACAAAAAGATGCCATATGGCGTGGGTCCAGCGGACTTTTTTCATGGCGTAGAAAACCATGCCGCCGATGTAACAGGCACCGCCCATGAGCAGCAGATGCCAGCTGGCGTTGCTGCCGCTGACAGCAAGAAGCCCGGATTTTACCGGTTCCCACCACAATGTGATGATCAGGCCCATCGGAATATAGGTGATGGCCGACAAGCGGCGCATTCTGGCCCCGAAAACGGCGTAACAGCTGATGCCGGTTAATGCAATGGTCCAGATGACGGTGAGGATGATCCAGCCCAAGGGGCCCTGAAGGGCGGTAAGACAATAGGCGGTGTAGGTGCCGGCGATGAGCAGGTAAATGGAACCGTGATCCAGGATGCCGAATATGGTTTTTACGGAGGGGTGGGTCAATGCGTGATAGAGGGTCGAAGAGGTGTAGAGGACGACCAGTGATATTCCGTACACGATGCAGCCGCCCAGGTATGAGCCTTTCAATCCGGCCGGAACCGTTTGCAATATCTTGACGACGAGCGTAATGGTGGCAACCACGGACAGGCAGGCACCGATACCATGGCTCACGGCGCTGGCGATTTCCTCACCCGTACTGTACCTTTTCACTGTAGATAGATTCCGCATGACGTCTCCCGAAACAGTTGGATAGTCAAGTGTATCACGAAAGCGGGTTTTTGTTTCGAAAAATCAGATTTAGGCGGAGTGCCAGTCCCTTTTTTATTTTGACCGGTCACACTGGTCTTGATCTTTTGTCCAAAGAAGTATACAGGAGGATTCATGGATGTGAATGTTGAGAATTTGATCCAGCAGAGTTTGAATGGAAAAAGTGATGCCCTGGAACAACTGACGGCATTGATTCAGGATAAAGTATACGGGCTCTGCCTGCGGATGCTGTACAATCCGGAAGATGCGGCCGATGCCACCCAGGATATTCTGCTGAAGGTGATTACTCATTTAGGGACATTCAGGGGCGAGAGCTCGTTCCGAACCTGGGTTTTTCGAGTGGCCGCCAACCACCTGCTGAACTTGAAACGCAATCGGGCTGAGAAAATGGCTCTGACGTTTGTCGAGTACGAAGAGGACCTTGATTTGGAACGGGCCCGCAAATGGCGCGAGGATCAGGATGCCACTCTTCAGAAGGTTTTTGTCGAGGAGATCCGTATCAGTTGTCTTCAAGGATTGCTGTTGTGTCTCGACCGTTCGCATCGATTGGTTTTTCTGCTGCATGACATTTTTGGCTTGAACAGCACTCAGGGCGGGTTGGTGCTCGGTATTCCTGCGGAGACATACCGAAAGAGACTGTCCAGGGCCAGAGAAAGGTTGGGCTCATTTCTGGAACGGAATTGTTCTTTGATGGGGAAGGGCAATCCATGTCGTTGCGGCTATCACGCTGCATCCCAGCTCGATGGGGAGAGGTTCAGTGAATCCGGTAGACTTTTCACCAGAAAATATTCCGAAAACATTGATAACCGGCAATTACTTTCTGAAATGGATGACTTGAATGAACTGGGTAGACTTTTCTTGTATCATGCAGGATTGAATACTCCCCGGGAGATCGTCGAAAAAATCCGGGAGCATATTCATACCGAGAGAAATCTCTTTCTGAGCACTTCGAACTGAATCGTTCCGAATGATGAATACCTGAGGTAAGAAATATGGCCAGGACTATATTATCTGCAACAGAAGTGAAAAAAATGGCTTTCGAATTGGGGGCCGATTTGTGTGGTATCGCTCCAGTCGATCGGTTCAAGGAGGCGCCGAAAGGATTCCATCCCCGGGATGTCTGGCCGGAAAGCCAGTCGGTGGCGGTGCTGGCTTGCCGTTTTCTGAAAAGCACAATAACGGCATCGTCATCCATCCCCTACACCGACGTACGCAACGCCCTGACCCGGAAGATGGATCAGTTGGCGATCGATCTTTCCTATCGGCTGGAAGATCAGTCCGTCGCCGCATTGCCCATCAATTCCATCGGTCCCACTGAGTGGGATGTCCGGACGGGAAGAACCCGGGGCATCATTTCGTTGAAACATGCCGCAGAATTGGCGGGTCTGGGGCGGATAGGTCGCAACACGCTTCTGGTCAACCGACGTTTTGGAAACATGATCTGGTTGAGTGCGGTGCTGCTGGGTGTCGAACTGGAAGGCGATCCGATTGATGAGAAGGAAATCTGCCCGACGGGATGCCGCGCCTGTATCCGTATCTGCCCGGTCGGTGCCCTGGATAGCGGCTTGTCTATGAATCAGAAGGCGTGCTGGGAACACGCCTTCGGTTCGCCGTCACAGGGCGGTGAATGGCGGATCAAGTGCTTCGCCTGCCGTTCGGTCTGCCCGCATGCCTTGGGCCACTGTGTTTCCGACTGATTTGGGTGGAGTGCCAGTCCCTTTTTATTTCACCTCCAGGGGAATGCTTTCGCTGTGGCTGTTGAACTCGGGGGCG
>CAYMND010000468.1:0-2589 GCA_964391685.1 uncultured Clostridia bacterium
AAACCACAGCCTTGGGCCGTTCCTGAACTTTCGGCACCCCCAAATGCCCCATATCCCGAAAAGCGCTTACTGCAGTTTCCCGGAGCAGGGGATTTCCTTCCACCACCCTGAGGGAATTCTCCCGGATTCCTCCCTTATCATCGAGCTCCGCCGCCAGCACCACATTCCCCTCGATTCCACCTTCCAACGCTTCCTGCGGATAGTATGACGGAATCACCCGCCGGTCCGGCTGGGCCTCGGGCTCATTGCCGGAAGGGCGTGTGACCGTACTTCGGTGGAAGGAAAGAAACCAGGGCTCCCCTTGCTCATCGCTGAAGCCGAAAACCGTCGTTCGATTCTCACCCATGTCGAAAACGGAATCCAGCAATTCCCTGCCCTGATCGTGCATGTCATGACCGGAGGTGATTCGAAGACTGAAGCGGTTTTGGGATTCATGAACCATGCGGATGGCCATGGAACCCTCTCTGAAGCGGAACACCTTGATCAGTCGTTTCGGCATGCCCTCCCTCCATTGCCAGCCTCCCTGATTCACCAGGTTCACTCCGGTGAGATTGTATATCTTGCGGATTTTGGCGGCTTCCTCCTCCTGTCCGGCATGGTACGCTTCGTCCGCCTGAAAGACGGCATCGATCTCCCGACTGCTGACGGTCGGAGCGGGCAGGACATCCGCTTTTCTTTCGCCCCGGTAAAGACGGGTGTAGATCAATGTGTCCGTCTCGCCTTCGTACGCCGAGCAGGGCCAAACGATCCACCATAGCCCCGTCACCAAAAGCAACAGAATTTTTCTGATCATCATACACTTCCTCCCGGGCTGTCCGATCTGCCTTCTGAAGCAGCCGCCCAGATATACGTCGTCCCATCCCCGCTTTCCTGAAAGGTGAACCGTTCGGCCGGTGCTCCCCCGGCGTTCAGATGGTAGATCCTGAACTCCTGATCCGGGACTCCGGTTTCTCTGACCGGCGACTGCCCCGAAGCTTGCCCGGATGATCCGCCGAGGTTGAACACATAGGCGACCACCAGAGCCCCCAGAAGAATCGAGGCGGCTATCGTGAGCGGACGCCAACGGAAAAAAACATACCGCTTCCTCGACGGCTGCTTCAGTACCGATACGTCCGGAATGTCCACCGGCCGGCGCCTGCGGAACATGGCATCGATCTGTTCAATCTCCCTGCGCAGGCGGTCGCACTCGGAACGACAGCGGTCACATCCCTCCAGATGGGAGGAGACGCTATCCTGCTCGGTCCGTTCCAGAGCCCCATCCAGAAAAGCGGTCAGTCTATCGATGTTCGGACAACTCATGTGCCCCCCTTCATGTTCATCATTCCGGCCAGACGGTGCCGGATTCGGTGCAGTTTGGTGCCCACGCTTCCCGGACGAATCCCCATGGCCGAAGCGATCTGGGTATACCCCAGCCCGTCGTGAAAAAACTCCAGCATCATACGGTCCTTCGGCGGCAAGGCATCGAGACAGCGTTCAAACCGCTCGTTTTCATCATCCAAAATGGCCTCATCTTCCGCTGTCCGCCGAAACGCACCGCTGAGCAGCCCGGAATTGTCACTCAACAGCGTATCGCGGCGACGACGACGGCGAAGTTGATCGATGCAGAGATTTCCGGCCACCCGGTAGAGCCAGGACTGAAGATTTTCCACCCCGTCCAGCTTTCCTGCATCATCCTGTCGCCGATAGACCATATAGACCTCCTGAACGATGTCACGGGCGTCCTCGCTGTTGCGCAATGTCCGGTAAGCCAGACAGTACAGCCTTTTCAGCCTCGATTCGATGGTTTCCTCGTTTTCACGCATCATTTTTTCCGTTCAACCGTATGACGCCCGGCGAAAGGAGACTTGCACAAAAAAAGTGAAACTGAGGAATAGTGGACGGGGAGTTTTACTCCAACAGTCTGCTCAGCACACTTTCCCAGGTGCTGTCGCGGCTGCATTCCAACGCCTTTTTCCCCAGCCGTTCCAGCTTCGACCGATCCTGCCAGAGCTCATCAATACGACGGGCCAGTTCCCGGGGATCGGCCCGGGTGACAATGCCGTTCCGGCCGTCCACAACCAGTTCCGCCGGACCGCCGGAATCGAGGCAGGTGACCACCGCCTTTTCCGAAGCGAAGGCTTCGGGGGTGATGAAGCCGAAATCCTCCCGCAGCGGTGTGAACAGAACCATTCCGCAGCGGGCGTACAGCGACAGTTTCTCTTCCTCACCGATGGCACCGAGAAACTCCGTCCGTTTTTCGACACCCAGTTCACGGGCCAAAGAATGCAGGTCAGCCGCAGCCGAACCGTCCCCGACAACCTTCATGGTGATCCCCTGCGGCAGATGAGACAGGGTCTGCAGAGCCAGATCGATGCGCTTGTGGGGTTCGAGCCGGGAAACAACCAGAATGAAATCATCGTAACCTTCGCAGCGGTAGGACCGACGGGGAGCGGGAGGATAAAGCGCTACGGGATTGAAAGAAGAGTCCCAGGCCCGTACCCGGTCGCAGATGGTCTGTGACAAGGCGAAAAAACGGTAGAGATGTCGGAAGGCGCGACGATCCAGTCCCGAAAGCAGGCGGCGTCGCAGGGCTCCCTTGAACCGGCTGAA
>CAYMND010000469.1:0-2572 GCA_964391685.1 uncultured Clostridia bacterium
GTTCGGAACGCAGGTTGAGCCCGGAAGAAGTCGTCGCCAAGGCAAGGGCCTGGATGGCCGTTCAGAAACGCAAGCTTCACACATTCATCGCCAACCTGACCGTGAACTACAGTCTGAAGGTCGGGAACCTCAACGAGACATTCGATCTGCTGATCCGCGGCCCCTATTTCAACGCCCGGGGAGAACCGTCCGACTGGGTTCAGGAGGAATTTTACCTCAACCGCATCAAATGGAAGTCTAAAAAGACTCCGAAGATTCCCCTGCTGCAACCGGAAAAGGTGAACATCGTCCCTCTGGAAATCGACCTCAGTGAACACTACCAGTATCATCGAGGCCAGGACGACACCATCGATGGTTCTCCAGTTTTTGTTATCCGCGTCAAACCGGGCCCGGAGCTGAAGGACAAAACCGCATACGAAGGCCGTCTGTGGATTCGCAAAACCGACGGCGCCATCATGAAAAAAGAGCTGACCCAGCTCAACCTGAGCGGGGAGGTGCTTTCCAATATCGAGACCCAGTTTCTTCGCCCGTTGAACGGTGAAAACGGAATCTGGCTGGCCACGCGACTGGTGGGTCATCAGGTTTTCAACATCGCCGGCACACTGACTCACATCGAAAAACAGATTGAATACGAAAATATCCGCATCAACCCGCCCGACTTTGAAGAAAAGCGAAAAGAGGCTCTGGAATCCGAGGCCCGCATGGTCCGTGACACCGACAAGGGATTGCGGTACCTGGTCAAAAACCCCAAGACCGGGGAACGGACTGTGGAGTGGAAACAGAGTAAAACCCAGACCGCCGCCATTTTCGGTTGTTTCTACGACAGCTCCTACACCATCCCGGTTCCGCTCGCCGGCATCAACTATCTCAATTTCGATCTCGGCGGTACGGGAGAAGGAAAGCAGACCAACATCCTTTTTGGCGGCGCCATGATTCTGGCCAACTACACCAATCCCTCCCTGTTCGGCAGCAGGATCAGCTTCAACGCCAACCTCAGCGGTATCGCCTTCGCGTCCAAGAACAAGATGTTTCGCGACCTGGAACTCAGTCCCGAGGAAACAATCAAGGAACAATCCTTCAAGAGTTTCGTCAGCCTGGGTTTTTCCCTGACGCAGAACACCAAACTGACCGCCGTGTTCAACGCCGACTATTATATATATACCCGATACAAAGAGGATACGGCCGAAGATTTCACCCTGCCCAAGGACAACCTCACCAGCGGCATCAAGCTGAAGCTGGACACCAATATCCGGGGGTTCAGCCTTTCGGTGTGGACGGAATACGGGTGGCGCAGTCAATGGGATTTCTGGGGATTGCCCGACAACAAAGAATACGCTTCGGAACAGAAGAGTTTCCTGCGCTTCCGGGTCATCGCCTCCAAAGATTTTCAGATGTCCATGTTCCGCAAGCTGCAGACCAAGTTCACCTGGGTGGACGGGTACAAACTGGACCGGTTCAGTGCATACAAGTTCGGATTCTTCAGCGAGCTGCGGGTCAGCGGGTTCAATTCCGGAACCATACGGGCAGAGCGGGCGCTGATGCTCAATCTTGCCTACAGTTACCGTTTGAGCGAGTATTTCGGACTGGAATTCAAGTATGACTCGGTTCTGATCAGCAACAGCAACGAGAAAATCAAGAGGCAGTATTTTTCGGGAATGGCCATCTCCGCCAGTACCGCCCTGCCCTTCTGGGACAACATGCTGATGAAATTCGAGGCGGGACTCCCGGTGGTCAACCACGGCATCAAGGGATTCGTTCTCTACCTGATGCTGCTCAAAATGTTCTGATCTCTTCGATTATCTCACCACCGGCCTCAGTTTTTCCAGAAATGATGCATCGACCCACCAGACTGCCGGAAAGCCGTTGGGCGGTCTGACGCGGAACGAACGCAGGTAATCGAAACTGACCTGCTGCGACAGCGCTGGGGGTTTCGGCATGCGGGCAGACATGAAAAAGAGGTATTTACCGTCGGGGATCTTGATGAAGGACTTGTTCTGGCTGATTTTGAGCCGCAGGACAGGTGGATGAAAGCGATCGAAGCGATGCAGACTGATTTTAAAAAACTGTATCCCGATACTGACGGTCCGGCGGACGGCGCAGACACCCATGTCCAGTTTGACTTTGGATTATGGGGATGGGGATGGGATCCCTGGTCCGGTCCGGGACCGCATCCGTAAACCGGAGTTGTTTATTTTCTGATTGCATTTTCCCCGTATTTTCCGTAGAATACAGTCCTATGGAATTTACACAGGAAAAAATTGATGCACTGAGCGTCAATGAAGTTGAAATCATGAAGAGAATCGCTGACGAACTGAACATTCGTGCCCAGCAGGTCAGCGCTGTTATCAGTCTTGTTGACGAGGGATGTACGATTCCTTTTATTTCCCGTTACCGCAAGGAAAAACATGGCTCACTGGACGAAGTACAGGTCCGCGACTGCGATCATCTGTTCAAATCATATAAAAATCTTGAGGATCGCCGGCTTGAAATCGTAAAAGGCGTTTTCGGCCAGGGTAAACTGACCGAATCGCTGTACAATGCGGTTATGAACGCCAAGACCCTCACCGAACTT
>CAYMND010000470.1:0-2560 GCA_964391685.1 uncultured Clostridia bacterium
GATTGTTTCCGCATTCTCCAATAGGTGGGCGACAGACCGGGAGACCTCAACGCCCCGGTCCATCAGCAGGACCGCCTTTTCCAGGCTGCGGTTGTAAATCCATAGGGATTGCCCTTTTTCCAGCAGACGGACGGCTATGGCGAATCCGAGTTTCCCGACACCGACGACACCAAGACGATCTGTTTTCATTCCTTCACCTTTCCTTCATAACTATTATCATGGAATTTCCCCATGTACAACGGTAGAACAGAATCAGCATGAAAGATGGGTTTGCATATCCATAACGAGCTGCTTTACAATCAGTAGGTCTCACCGATACGGATGAGACCATGGAGAACCCGATGAAAATCACCTGGATTTCCGCAATCCTTTCAATACTTGCCGTATCAGTCCTGGAAATTCCTCTTTTCTCCTCAGGGACGATCAAACAATTCAAACTGGGCTCCGGCCTGACTCTGCATCTGGCTGTGGATTCACAATGGAATTGCAGTTTCTTGAAAAAAGAGAACAAAGAGTCGGAATTCTACATCACCAACAACTTGAACAAAAAAGAAAAATGCCGCATCTATGTCATACCGGCTGAAAAGAATCCGACCGATGATGACCTGATATCCATCATGAAAATGAATGGAGCCGCACTGCTCAAGAAGTCGGTGGAAAAAGAGTTCACCTTCACCCCCCTTCCGGGCGGGAACGGTCGGTACTACATCCTGACCGACAGTTCACCCAAACCCGGAGAAGCCGTCCTGATCAGCCGCGGTGCCGTCAGTTCGGGTCGACACCTCGTTCTCTTCACTTTCCTTTTCGACCAGTCGGACTCCCCGTTCTTCCAGAGCCTTCTCAACACAATTTCCTCGATAAAAATCACCCCGCCAGAATGAACATCGGGGAAACACCGGGTCAACGGGGATAAGTGCCGGCGATGTAGTCGCGAAGATAACGGATCTCGTAATCCTTGTCCGAAAGCTGGGCTTTAACCAGATCACCGATTGAAATGAGCCCCATGGGCTTGCCGTCATCACCGACAATGGGAATGTGGCGGATGTGCTTCTCGGTCATCGCATCCATCAGCGACTCGATATCGTCCTGCTCCCCGGCAACCACCAGTTGATCTCTGTGGGTCATGATGTCGATGACCGACATCCCCTTGCAGTTGGCCTGAGATCGATAGGCACTGCGCAGAATATCCCGCTCGCTGACGATACCCTCCACCTCTCCGTTGTCATCCATCACAAGCAGGCAGCCGATATTCTTTTCAAACAGGATGCTCATCGCCTCGTAAACGATGGCCTCCCGGTGAATCGTGTAAACATGTCTGCCCTTCTTGTCCAGCAAAGCACTCACTTTCATGACTCACCTCCCGGTTCTCCCTATTGAATTGCAATACAGACAAGGAAAAAACAACTTGTTTGTGAATTTATAACAGATGCCTTTGATGTTGAGTCGGTTGTTTCGGCTGTGATATCATAGAACCATGAAGAAGTTATTCATCAGAGCGGCGGCACTGACCTCTGCCTTCGTTTTTTCCACAGCCCTATCGGCTCACTACAGTTGGATCATGCCTTCAAAAAAGGATTGTCGGATTGAAATCGGACACGGACACAACTTTCCTATCAGTGAACAGGCCATGAACAAGGAACGCATCCGGGCCACCCTGTTCGACAGTTCAGGTCATTCGATTCCCGGAATCATATCCAAAGAGTCCGACTGCCTTTCCGTTGCGCCGTCGACCTCACTGAAAGAGATCGCGGCAGCCCTTTTCATTGAAGAACCCCTCATCCTGAACCGGACGACGAAAGGCGTCAAAACCGGTCCCATGAGCGGCTGCACGGGAGTCATCGACTCCTTCCGACGCCATCGTTGCGGCTTCTTTCAGTCCGCAGCGAACCGCTCGTTCGAATCGGTGCCGGATCAACTAACCATCCGCTGCAAAAAGGATGAAAAAGGATGGTATCTGTCCTGTCGTTTCGGTGATAAAACTCTGAGCGGCCTGGAAATCGAGGTCATCGAACCCTTGTCAAAAGAAGGCAGGAAACTCGGCGTCACCGATGCGGAAGGCCGCCTGGCCTTCCGGGGCGAAAAGTCCGGTCCTCACCTTTTTACAGCCCGATGGTCGCAACCCTGCAGCGGTACCGACACCCTCAGAGACGAGTACATATCCACCCTCGTACTGACAATCGAATAATGCACTTATCCGACGGCATCCTTCCCCTCAGCCTGTGTCTGGGCGGACACACCCTGGCAATGGGTGCGGTCGTTCTCAGCAGCCGCAATCTCGAGGCCCGGGAGATCCCCCGCATGGGCATTTTTGCTGCGGCTCTTTTTTCCGTTTCCCTGCTGCACATCCCTCTGGGAGGCACATCGATCCATCCGGGGTTTTACGGTCTCGTCGGACTGCTGCTCGGGAAGCGATCCATCCCGGTCATCTACGTCACCCTCCTTTTCCAGAGCCTCATTTTTCAACACGGAGGATTGCTCAGCCTGGGCGTCAATTCAGTTTTCATCGGTTGCGGCGCCCTCTGCGGTTGCCTGATCTGGGATCAGCTATCCATGCCGGAAC
>CAYMND010000471.1:0-2557 GCA_964391685.1 uncultured Clostridia bacterium
CCGCTTCGCCGATGACCTCGATCTGGGGATACCCTTTCAGCACCTCCTTGACCGCTTCACGCCCCAGAGGTTCGTCATCGACGACAAAAACACGATATTTTACGCCTTCGGTCATCAGTCCCTCCTTTCTTCCTCCACCGGCAGACGCAGGTGGACCCAGTAGCGGTCGCTCAATCGCTCGAACCGAAACGCGAAGCGACCCTGATAATACAGTTCCAGGCGTTCCCGCAGATTGACGATGCCCATTCCCAGACCGGGGGCCTTGCCTTCTCCGTCCTCTTCCACATGAACGCTGTTGGCCACGCGGATATCGAGCCAGGCGCCGTCCAGGACGCAGCTCAGCTCGATCCATGCCGGCCGATTGCTGGGAGTCACGCCGTGCTTCACGGCGTTTTCCAGCAGAGGCAGAATGATCAGGGGCGGCACCGTGATCCTGTCATCTCGCTCCAGGTGAACCTTCCAGTCACAGCGCAGTCTTTCGCCGAAACGACGCGTTTCCATGTCCATATAGAGCCGGGCGTGGCGGAACTCCTCCCGTGCGCTCACAGACCGATTTTCGGTCATCTTCAACGAAAGCACCAGGAAGCTGGACAGATCGTCCACCAGATCCACCGCCCGGTCCGGGTCGCGATGTATTTCCGGAATCAGCATGTTGAGAACATTGAAAAGGAAATGGGGATGAATGGCCGACTTCAGCCCTTCCAGAGCCGACTGGGCACGGGCCGCCTCGGCCTGCAGCTGTTCCCGCTCCAGCTGCTGGGTGCGCCGGCTCAGATCGACCAGATAATAGATGAAAACAGCGGCAAAATAGATGAGAACGGCCGCTTCCAATGACATGAACAGGCTGGCCGATACCAGCCAGCCCTCCGCAGCCGGGAACAACCGCTGCAGCAGCATCCCCAGCAGCAGCATGGGCAAGGTCAGCATGACCATCGCCGATATCACCCCCGCCAGATGAGTGAGAAAAAAACGCAATTGCAGGTGGGTTCTCCAGGGATTCCCCTGGCAAAGGTAGCGGACACTGACGATGAAAGCGGTGAAAACAGCCCCGGAAAACACCCAGAGCACCATGGTACGGCCCAGATGCAGATGAGAAACAAAGCGCCAGTCCCACCAGGCCAGAATCAGGTAGACCAGTTGGGAAAGCAGGTACGTTCTCAGCTTGACCATAAACATGTTTGCGCCGGATCAATAAATGGTTCTCAGTTCTTGAATTCGATACCGCCCATGATCACCGTGGCGTGTACGAACAACTTCTTTTTGGCCTCCCCCTGGGGGGCGGTCTTGTTCTCGAAGCCGCCCATCAGAGGAATCCCCTGCATGACAACCGTCCAGGTGGTGGGCACCGTCATTTCGACACCGCCCATGATGGCTGTGACATCCACATGCATCTCACTGCCTTCCATGTCCGCATCCCGCAGGTTGAGTTCGAAACCGCCCATCACTGCGAGAATGCGGCCGCCCCTCAGTTTTCGGCTGGATATGCGGTACCCGCCGCCACCCATGATGGCCGAAAAGTTGAGGTAATCCTCACCGTACTCCTGGTTCTTCGAACCGCACTTCCAGGGGCGCGGATGATCATCGTAACACTTTCTGCCGTAGATGTGATCCTTGATGATGTGAATGCCGACGAGAATGATCAGCAGCGGCCAGATGTAGTCGAAATCGAAAACGATATAGTTGAACTGGTCCAGCAGAAACAAGGTTCCCAGTGCGATCATGAAGAGTCCGAACAAGGGTTTTCGCAAGGGTGCAGGCTCCATGATCTTATGCAGGCCTACGGCCACCAGGATCAGGGGCCACAGCTTCCAGATGGAAAAGTCGAATTGAATAATCTGGAGATTGTCGAGAAAAAACAATGCGCCGGCTGCGACCAGCAATATGCCCAGGATGACTCCCGGTCCGAATCGTCTCATCTGTTCTTGAGTCACGTTATCCTCCTGCGTACTTCATCGCAGCCTCATGATATATACAGTCAAAGGCCCGTTCATCTCTTTTTCGATGAGCGGCGACCATTTTCCGTCGGAAAGCGACCGGGACCGTTCAATTCAGGGTGATGACCTTGAGCTCGATTCCCGCAGGAGGCGGCACCAGCCCGCGGTAGATGTCCCAGTAATACTGCCTGGCCTGTCCCAGCTGCCCGTACAGCGGATTCTCCTTTTTGACCCGGTGCTCGGCGATGCGCTGCTGCTTCTCATCGACGAAGATCAAGCGCTCCGCCCGGTTGAGGATACCGGCAGTGCCGATGCTGCACACCGCCACCAGTTCATCTCGGCCGTTGCGGTCCAGCAATTCTCCGTAGGTGATGAACCGTTCTTCCACCTTGGCGCCCTGCTGCCGGAGAATGGAGCAGATGCCATTGATGGTCACCGAGGGCAGAATCAACGGGTGTTCCGGTATTTTGACCACAGTGCCGTCACTGAAGGCGAACAGACAGCAGGAAGAATCCCATTCGCTCACCGTTCTCTCCCGGATGGGCTTGTCCGGGCGGTCGTCCAGGAACAGGGCGGCTCCGGCTCCGGGTTCGATGGCTTTCGCGGCGTCCACGGCCTTCACG
>CAYMND010000472.1:0-2548 GCA_964391685.1 uncultured Clostridia bacterium
AGATCTGCCACAATTTCACGGATGCGACGGATCAGCTCGTCATCGAAAGGGATTTCTATGCGTATTTTCGAGCCCACGTAATACAGGACGCCGCCATCGCAGCTGTATCCGTTTTCCCTTAAAACCAAACCATTTGCACAAAGCTGGACCCGATCGGCCTCCCATGAGCGATCATCGTTATCGGGAACATCGCTACGCTTGTAATCAACAGGAAAGACGAACCCACCCTGGCTTTCAATGAGATCGACCTTGGCTGTCAGACGTTCAGAATATGCCGAAAGCCAAACCGAACGGGCATGAATGGCCTCATCGGGTGCCACTTCATTCGGTAGAGATCCGGTCTCCTGATCCACCACACGGTGATGAAAGCGTCCTTCAGCCACTTCGGCATTGACGGCAAATTCGCTCTGCACCCATTCCATGAAGGCAAGACGGGGGCAATAGGAGTATTCGTTGACGATCCGAGCAGGAACGAGGAGGGGGGAATCGGTATTATTCTCTTCAATTTTACCAAGCTCTGAACTAACCTGACCATGTGCAGCTTCTTCTCGTTCTTGTTCATGCATCTTTGCCATCCATAAAAAAAAATGTAAATTGTCAAATTTCTTTATTCCGGTGTTTCTGGTAAGAACAATCCCATACCAAAGTGTGAAGAATGTCCGAAACAGACAGGACCAGTAATTTCCTCTGAAAATGTGATGCGGAATGCTCCGGATGGCCTTCGTCCACCATCATCTGATCGCTTGTTTCGATACCTTTTAAACTGTATGGGCCGCAATCCTTTTCTTCCGATTCTATGTTCTGCATTTAGAGCTTCTACTGAGAATTCGGTATCATTCCATTCAGGCCCTACATGTCTTTTGATTTCTTCTGTGAGTACATGAGCGGCAAAAGCCCTTTGATTGTCTACCCCTATAAGCTCCGGTGGATCCTTTTTCTGTCCATACTTCTTTTGGTATCTGGTAGTAATAAATGGTGTGACCGACACCCATGTCCTGGAAGGCCCAAGAATATTAGGCAAATTGAGTATTTCTCTTTGCCCCAGAGCCAACAGAACCACATGGATCGGTTCTCCTTCATCTCGTTTCAACAGACGAAATTCATCAATAGCTTTGATTTCACTGGGACCAAATCCCATATCCGCATAAACCACCACGTGATCGATTCGACCATCCCCGTCCTCATCCAGAGGCAAATAGTGGGCATGTTCATGACCATGCAAAGGAATTCCTTCTGAATCCTTGCCGGAAAAAACAACAGATTTCGGTAGTTTACCATCAAGTGGCGATAACCCCCTGGTCTGTCTTTTTTCCTCAATACGCCGATATACTCCCATCAGAGTCCTGCGAGAGAATTCGGCAATTTTCAAGGTGTCCTCAACAAGAGGCAGAACGTTCGCATCCAGAGCAAAATAGGCTAGAGTGGGCTTAGACATCTCTTTACGGATCTTTTGACTGAATCCAATCTGGCCGGCAAAGCAGTCTTTTTGCCTGAGATATTGCACCCAACGTGATCCCGGTGCATCCGACCAGCCCTGTTTATGGATCTCCAAGGTTTCCATGCACAAATGCCAATCAGGATCATAAATCGGAGTGCATATTATTTGCTTGCTCTTACGTTCACCCACAGTTCGTTCACATTTTGGAGTGAATTCATTTTCAAATGCGGTTATCGGATCTAGGCATAGCACAAGAATTGGCTCGAAATCACCTGAAGAACTGACACCAGAGCTTGGGAAGCAGTTTACCCCCAAAAATAAATCCTGTGCTTGGTGTTGATCAAGAACGTGCACATCAACCTGAGATTCAGACCTCCCCAGATATGGTATAACTGAAACAATTCGCTTGAGAGCTGTCATTTCTTGATCATCCAAGATCACATCCGGCCAAAACACCCTCAGGATTGAAGTCTTCTCAATAGCCACAAATCCATCAAAAACCAAAGTCCGATCATCCGGTTTTTTCTTAAACCAGGGCATAAAATGCCTCGTATGGCTAATCGTCGCTTTGGGTAAGAAAAAGCTCGGTGGAACAGCCAGTTTTTTCAGAAGTCCTGTCACGATGTCTGGATGGCAATCTAAATCGTTTGAACATCGCTTTTTCCAAGAGGCTACAAAACCTCTTAACAGTCTCCATGGTGATGGAGGCCACTCCGGAGACGCTTCATTCACATGCTTCCCCCAGGGAGTTGCATGGAAGCGCCCATTGATAAATTGAATCGATAGGGCTAACATGGAACCTCCAGAAGGTCAGTTTTCATTTTCCTCATTTACACTTTCTTCTTTCTCTTTTTTTGTACTGGGTTTCCATTCGATCCGAGTGATGGGCGGTTGTGCGAAGAGGTCACGACATAGAGCAATCAGCCTGGAGCAATTGTTTAGTAAATCCTTCTCTTCTGGCACAATCAATCCAACCGGTCGCGTGACGATGATGTCCTTTTTCAATTCCAGATCGCAAGCTGTTCGCAGTCGAAGGCCGGTAGACAGAAAACGCCTAATCTTGTACAGAGCCAATGAAATCATCAGTTCAGTCACATCATCGCCAAGCCC
>CAYMND010000473.1:0-2540 GCA_964391685.1 uncultured Clostridia bacterium
GAACTGGGAAAGTAATATGAGCCGCAACCTGACCATCACCCTCTGCATGGGCAGCTCCTGTTTCACCCGGGGCAATCGGAAGATCCTGTCCATTCTGCAGAAGTATATAGCCTCCAACCACCTGGGAGACCGCTGCTTCCTGCAGGGTCGCCTGTGCGGGGACAAGTGTCAGGGGGGGCCACATATGAGCATCAACGGAGTGGAATACGACCATATCGATCCCGATACGGTTCTGGATATCCTGCATCATCACCTGGAATCGGAGGTGTCTTCATGAGCCATTCACCGGTGATCGAAACCCGCCTGGCCGAATGCCAGGACTGCTACAAGTGTGTGCGGCTCTGTCCGGTCAAGGCCATTCGCATCGAAAACGATGCCGCTTCAGTGATCGAAGAACTATGCATCCATTGCGGTATCTGCGTGGACGCCTGCCCGGTGGGAGCCAAGCAGATCCGAGACGACCGGGGTCGGGTCAGAACGCTGCTGCAGCTTAAGGAAAAGGTCATTCTGTCTCTGGCACCGTCCTGGAGAACCGAGTTCGAAGGAGTCCGGGCGGGCCAGTTGATCCGGGCGATCCGTATGCTGGGTTTCTTCGGGGTTTCCGAGACGGCTCTGGGCGCCGAAGAAGTTTCGGCCAATGTGGCCGCCCATTTGCGTGACCGCAAAGCGGATCTGCTCATTTCCTCGGCCTGTCCGACAGTGGTGGAGTACATTCGCAAGTATCATGCGCATCTGACTCCGTTCATCGCTCCGGTCCTGTCGCCGGTGCTGGCCCATTGCACGATGCTTCGTCATGAGTACGGGCAGGATATCGGTGTTGTCTTCGCCGGGCCCTGCATCTCCAAGAAGGTGGAGGCCGACGATCAACCCACCTTGCTTAATGTGGTTCTGACCTTCAAGGCACTCAGGGCCAAGTTCGAGGAGATGGGTATCCGGCCGGAAGGCCTGGAGCCAGGCGAGGAGGATGTATTCATTCCTCGACCCGCTGCCGAGGGCGGTCTCTATCCCATGGACGGTGGCATGATCGCCGGAATTACCAGGGAGGGCAGTCCGTCCAACGCTGAATTCATGTCCTTTTCCGGTATGAAGGCCGTTTCGGACGTACTCGGCGGTCTGCAGGATCTGGTGGTGCATCGAGCCATCAGTCGGCCTCTTTTTCTGGAGCTTCTGGCCTGCGAGGGGGGATGCATCAACGGACCCCTGATGGGGACGAAACGTTCTACGGCCATCAAGCGTCTACGCCTGATTCAGGAGACGCCCTACCCGGAGCAGGCAATCCCCAGGGCGCCCAGTATCGCCGTGGATTCAGTGTTCGAAGCGGCTCCGCTCCGGGAGTCGCGGTTCAGTGATGCCCAGATCAAGAGTGTTCTGGCCAAGGTGGGCAAACATTCTCCCAAAGACGAATTCAACTGCGGTGGCTGCGGTTACGACAATTGCAGGGATTTCGCCGTGGCCGTTCTGGAAGGAAAGGCCGAGAGCGGGATGTGTTTTCACTACATGCGCAAACTGGCCCACAAGAAAGCCAACAAGCTGATGGAGAAAATGCCGACGGCAGTAGTCATCGTGGATGAAGATCTGCGGATCATCGAATGCAATGTCAATTTCGCCGCACTGGGCGGTGCCGAGGGGGAGTTGATCTATGAGAACCATCCCGGATTGGTGGGCGCCGAACTGGAACGGGTGGTACCCATATCCCGGTATTTCAGAAAGGTTCTGGAAAGCGGAGAGGATCTGCTGGAGAAAAGCATCGGCTGCAACGATTCCATTCTGCACTGTTCCATATTCTCCATCGAGAAAAATCATGTGGTGGGAGGTATTATACAGGACATTACCCAACCGTCGGTGCGCAAGGAGGAGATCATCCGCAAGGCACGTAAAGTCATCGGTGAAAACCTCAAGACGGTTCAGAAAATCGCCTATTTATTGGGCGAGAATGCGTCGGAGACGGAGATCACCCTCAACTCCATCATCGAATCATTTCTTCCGGACGCCATATCCGAAGGAGGGAAAGGGCCCCGGCAGGCGAAAAAATGAGTACTCCCTATTTTATCGAAGTCGATTACTTCCAGAAATTCAAGGATCGTCAGCAGGTGCCCGGGGACACCTTCATGTCCCGTCGCATCCGGGAGGACGGTCGGACCTTGGCGGTGTTGTCGGACGGTTTGGGCAGTGGCATCAAAGCCAATGTCCTATCCACCCTGACCGCTTCCATGGCCTTGAACTATATTGCCGATTTCCGCGATATCCGAAAAAGTTCGGAAATCATTCTCAGCACTTTGCCGATCTGCAAGGTCCGGCGCATCAGTTACGCCACTTTCACCATCATCGATATCGATCGAAACGGGCTGGCCAAGGTGGTCGAATACGACAATCCTCCGTTCATCCTGTTGCGTGGTGAGCGGGAGCTGGAGGTGGACAAAACGATCATCAAGGGGAGAATATCCCGGAAGCGGGAGTATCAGCTCCAGTATTCCGTTTTTCAGCTTCATCCCGGTGACCGCCTGGTGATTTATACCGACGGCGTATCTCAGGCCGGTATC
>CAYMND010000474.1:0-2529 GCA_964391685.1 uncultured Clostridia bacterium
CGACGAAGTTCCGGACCGATATACCGGAAGTAGCCCATGTACCCGGAGTATCGCACCATGGGTACCCGGGAATCCAGGCAGACCAGCAGGGCCATGAAATTGGCCGTTCCCTCTTCGGCGAAACCGTAGGCGTGGGCCATTTCGTGGGCGGCGGCGAAAGGAATCCCTTCCGGAGTCAGTCCGATGGGTAAAACGGCCTCGCCGCTGAACGGAAAGTAGAAACCGGCGATGTCCAGGTGCATCAGCAGCCCGCCGGGACGGAAAAAACGCAGCCGCACCCGGCCCGGAGCCGGGTAGCCGAGACGGCCGAGAACCCGGGTGAACCCCTCCCGCAGCACCCCTTCCAGATCGTGGGGCAGGACGGAATCGGCAAGGGCGGCTTGTCCGGCATCCGGGATCTCCGATCTGGCCTTTTCCAGCCCGGCAGCGGCCAGCGCCGCTTCCCTTCGGATGGCCGGTTCGTCCAGGGGCTGCAGAGTCAGCCCCAGATGGATCTCAACAGGCAAGCGATCATAGTTGAACCCCCAGAGGAAATAGAGAAGAAAAACCAGCAGACCGCATATCGCCGAGATCCTGAGTATGAATCGGCCCAGGCCGACCAACCGGGTGGTTTTTTCCTTTCTGACACCGTGGAACCTTCGATACAGCTTCCGGGCCATCCAGACAAGAAGAGCCAGGGCCAGCGGATAGACAGCCGGAAAAGGCAGTAGACCAAAGCTGTAATCCAGCAGGTTGCGGGCCGCCACGAAGACAGCGCGGGAGTATATTCGCTCGACCGTTTCCGGATAGTACCCGCTCACCATTTTCAAGCCTGCGGTCAGGAGGCCGAGTCCCAGGAGAAGAAAACAGATTCTGCACCGGTTTCTGTTCATTTTACAATTGTATCAGATCCCAAAATATTGGATACGAACCTTGGAGATTTTAAATCAGGTCTTGCTTATTCCCGCACTCAGATTGCTGACCAGGTTGACCAGCTGGATGCGGTTCGAGACCTGTAGTTTGCTGAAAATCGAGGTCACGTGGTGTTTGACCGTATGAACGGAGACAAACAGTTCGTCGGAAATGGTTCGATTGTCCAGTCCCAGGCAGATCATCCGGACAATCTGCTCTTCACGACCGGTCAGGTCAAACCCTCCGAGCAGGGTCCCGACATCACTGACGGACAGGCCCGGATCCCGCTGATCCCGAAACAGAACGTTGTGAATGTGCCACAAGTACAACAACGGCGGTAGAATCAGAAAGAATCCGGTCCAAAGGGGAGGTGTTTGTGCCGGGAAGAAGATGAACACCGTCTGACATAGGAAAAAGAGGATCCCCAGATTGCGCAACCGGGATTGTCGCGGTTCTTTCTCATACCGATGGGTCTGCCATTGCATATAGGCAACTGCTCCGTAAAGGACCCCGATGGCCAGCCAATCTGAAACGACGACCATCACCTCGTACCCTTCACCCGGCACGACGGGAATCGTACGAACCGCCAGAAAGGCGATCACCAGCAGGTGACCGAGAAACAGAATCGGAACCGTCAGGCGCCAGATCCAGTGCAAAGAGAGTCCCATCAGACCGGTGATGAACCGAAGAAAAAGCAGCAGACCGATGAAAACCAGCGGGCGGATCAACAGGGCATTGATCAGAGCGTCAAAGCGATGGTACAGTTCTCCGCCATCTTCGATCAAGCCGGGAAAGACGATCCGGAAAAGGTCGAAGATATACAAGGCCAGATTGAAAACGACGGCAAACAGGAACCAGTCGCGAAGATATCTTCTGCGGTACCGCTGGTAGAGACGGTAGGATACGAGGATGGTCAGAGCGGCAGCCCCCCAGACCAGGAGCTGCCGCAGCCAGAAGGTCAACACCATCGGCTCCTTGGTGATCTCATGTCGGCATTCTACTCTTTATCACGCCTTTTCAGCAAGGTCATCACCCCGACGACCATCAGATGCAGGGTGATATAAAGGGTAACGACCATATGCAGTTTCGGCAGAGGACCGATTCCGAACCAGACATCGGCGAACCAGCGGTTGATCGGCTGTTTCATGTGCCGCATGATCAAGTACTCATGCATGTACATGCAAAAGGATCCATAAAGCATGATCAGGTAGAACAGCCCCAGATACACCCGCAACCGTCTGATTGTACTTTCACATTTCTTTTCTCCCATGATAATCCTCCTTGCCTACCGACAATAAATCCATCTTCCGATCCTGTCCATGGCACCGAAGTATAAAACAAAAAATACACCTAAGGGCCACTGTTCCATGAGGAGCATACCTTTGAAATTTGGAAATTCCATCCGATGCCTGAATACAAGGTGTTTGGTTTGAAATAATCCGTTTTAGGCTATAAAATGTACCTGAAACGTGAACAGTGATTCGACGGGAATCCGTTTCACCACAAAAAATCAAGGAGAAGATGAACATGAAAAAAACGGTGCTTATTCTTTCGGTCATTCTGTTGTGCGGAGCCATGGCCTCCGCCGATTTGATTCCGCTGCGAGACTTTTTCCGCAACCCGGAAAAGGCCGGATTC
>CAYMND010000475.1:0-2526 GCA_964391685.1 uncultured Clostridia bacterium
GAAAGAGCGTTCTCGCATAGATATCGCTGAACTGGGAGTCGGTGCTGGAAAAGAATCCGAAACCAAGCCCGGCTTCGATTTTACTCTCGGTGAAATTCGCGGCACTCAGGGACAGGCTCAGAATGAGCATCAGAATAAAAAAAGCATTTTTTGCTTTCATGGTCATCTTCTCCTTCGTACGTGTTCAGATGGTGGCCTCTTCAGTTTTGGCGATGAGCTCTCCTTCGGGACAGTACACGCCGCTTTTACAAGATTCTAATTTTAAAAGAATTTCCTTTTTTTCTCCATAGTTCAACGGTGTATCAAAAAAGAAACAGTTGAATTGCAGAAGCCAGGCACTTGGCTAGAGATTCGTGGAAACAGTGGTTGAATGGTGGGGAGTCAATGGTTCGTTCCGGGGGGTGGCGGCCAGCCAGGTCAGCCAGTCGGTTTCGGCCTGGGCCATGCTGAGGCCGTAGATCTCGAAAAAGAGATCCTGGATTGTTTCTTTTGAGGCATCGTAGGGCAATCCGGCCACGATTTGCTTCATTTTTTCGAGACCGTAGGTCTCAATCAGATAGCTCACCCAAACCCCGGACTGGTCGTAGGCAACCCGGAGTTGTTGGAGACGATCATTCTCCGCGATCTGATTGAAGTCCACGCTCTCCAGCAATGACTCGAGCGGGTACAGAAGCCCCTCCTCCATGGCTTGACGAACTCGGATCAGATAGGGTTCGAGGTAGGGCTCGGCCCGGTTCCATTGTGAAATCCAGACGTCGTTGTAGGGATCGAACTCGTGGGCCACCGGCATGCCTTCGGCAAAGAGGCGGGGCGGGTTTCCGATCAGGCAGGTGTAGAGGTGGAAACATTCGTGGTTGTGCCAGGAGTAGGCGGTGGCCACGGCGAACTCCTCGAAGAAGGCCCGACCGCCGAAGCGGTACCCGAAGGCGGTTTCTATTTCCGAAGAAGACGGAAACATGTAATAGTCTATTCTTTTGGGTGCCTGGAGGCCGAGATAACTCATGGCCCAGCGGTGGTAGGCTTCCATGCGCTCGACCTCGGCCCGGTCTCCGTCGCCGGGGACGAAATGAAAGATGAAGTGTTCACTTTCGATGGTTTCTGTCAATCGAACCGTGGCTTTTTGCAGTTCCGACTGCGGCTCCGGTTCGACAGAACCCTCCTGTTTGCAGGCCTGCCCCGGTATCAGTACCGTCACGATCATCAGCAATTTCCATACGGCTTTCCGCTTTTTCCGCATACTGTCCTCTTTCGATACTGTATCTGTTATCACAATACAAACGGGCGGAGAAAAAGAAAGGCATTAACCTCCAAAACGTAATAAAAACCCTGCAAAACTGTTCGAGTCCGCTGACATTACTTTCGTTTTCAGAGTTGTGGTTATTTTTAAATTCAATACAGCTGTTTTCTGTGTAAATCAGCCTAGCATTTTGTTCAGGTACTGGCCGGTGTAACTGTCCTCGTTTTCGGCCACCTGTTCCGGTGTGCCGCTGGCGATGATTTTTCCGCCCAGGTCGCCGCCCTCTGGGCCCAGATCGATGATGTGGTCGGCGTTTTTGATGACGTCGAGATTGTGCTCGATGACCAGAACCGTCGCCCCTTTGTCCACCAGGAAGTTGAGTACCGCGATCAATTTGGCCACGTCCTCGAAGTGTAGGCCTGTGGTGGGTTCGTCGAGAAGGTAGAGGGTCTGCCCGGTGCTTTTTTTGGCCAGTTCCCGGGTCAGCTTGATGCGCTGGGCCTCGCCGCCTGAAAGGGTGGTGGCGCTCTGCCCCAGCTGGATGTATCCCAGACCCACCTTCTGCAGGGTGGTGAGTTTGCGGGTGATGCCCGGAAGGGAGGAGAAGAGTTCGGCGGCTTCATCGACGCTCATGGCCAACACCTGGGCGATGTTGTGTTCCTTGAAGTGGACGGAGAGGGTCTCCTGGTTGTAGCGCTTGCCCTTGCATTCCTCGCACTCGATGTAGACGTCGGGCAGGAAGTTCATTTCGATCTTGATCAGTCCGTCGCCATTGCAGGTTTCGCAGCGACCGCCACTGACATTGAAGGAGAATCGTCCGGGCTTGTAGCCTCGGATCTTGGCCTCTCGAGTGGCGGCGAATATCTGGCGGATCTCGTCGAACAGCTTGGTATAGGTGGCCGGGTTGCTCCGGGGGGTACGGCCGATGGGGCTCTGGTCGATGACGATCAATTGATCGACGGGCAGATCACAACTCACTGCGTCCAGTTGGCTCGGAAGTCCGGGCTGGCGGCGCAATTTATGCCGGAATCCTTCGTAAAGCATATCGTACATCAGGGTGGACTTTCCGCTGCCGGACACACCGGTCAGAACGGTCAGGACGCCCTGGGGAATGTCCACGTCGATTCCCTTCAGATTGTGCTGTCGACAACCTCTGAGCCGGATCCATCCTTTGGGCTTGCGTCTCTTTTTCGGACAGGGGATGGTCTTTCGTCCCGACAGGTAGGCGCCGGTGATTGAATCCGGGCAGGCCAGGATGTTGGACAGTGTTCCTTCGCAGACCACCTCGC
>CAYMND010000476.1:0-2519 GCA_964391685.1 uncultured Clostridia bacterium
GACCTTGATGTCGTCTTCGGTCAGAACCTTGATCTCGGGCGTCACGCTGCCCGCCGGCTCCTGCTCGGCCCGGACATGAAGACGCGGAAGATCCTGGATGAACGGATTCATTCCCGTCGAAAAGGCGGATTTATCATGACCCAGACTGACGGGCAGCAGATCAAATTCATCAGCCAGGGGCCGGTGGACCTGAGTATTCCGGATGAACTTTGGCTGGGCTCCGATGGAATCGGACTGCTGCTGGCTAAACCGGAGGGTGAGGTGATCCAGGTGACCCGGTTCGACAGTCAGGGGCGGGAGCTGGGCCGCTTCAAACTGAAATTGCCGAAGCTTCCGGTGGACGAAGTCATCCGCAAACGTCTCTTGGCCGAACAGAAACTCGGGTACAAGGATTTTGCACCGCAATACCCGAACTGGGAGAGGGAGTTCGACAAGCTCGAATTCAGTTACCCCGAGCACCTGCCTCCGATCCGGAGCGTCACTCTCAGAAACGATCGGATCTACGTGTTCACCTATACAGAAAGCCAAGGGAAAACGGAGGTCCTGATTCTTGACCTGCAGGGAAAAATACTGAAAAGAACGGCCCTGTCCCTGGGTGACCGATGGCTGTCGACCATCGATTCCGGCAACCACTATCGCCTCGAAGAAAACGACGAACTCGACCAGTGGGAGCTTCACATCGATCGACTCTGACAAACACAACCGGAAAACCATTATCAGGATCAGGCCAGGATTATTGAAATTTCATACACATTGCTTGAATTTTCAATGATATTTATGTATTATCATCACAAATGACTTCACCGGCAACAATCATCAGAACAAAAGATATCAACGCCATCCGGGACCTCATGGCCACCTTTCCAATAACAGCCATCCTCGGTGCCCGGCAGTGCGGTAAAACCACACTGGCCCGGTCCATGAACAGCGATCATTTTTTTGACCTCGAGAATCCCAGAGACGCGGCCAAATTCAAAAATCCCCAACTGCTGTTGGAAAACCTGAGTGGCCTTATCGTCATCGACGAGATTCAACGCCTTCCGTCTCTCTTTCCCCTGCTGCGTGTTCTGGTCGACACCAGGCCACAGCAGAAATACCTCATACTGGGAAGTGCCTCAAGAGACCTGGTCATGAGAAGCAGCGAGACCCTGGCCGGACGCATCGGATTCCACCATCTCGGCGGATTCACCCTGACAGACGTGGGTGAACAGAACTGGCGGACCCTATGGCTGCAGGGACGCTATCCCCGATCCTTTCTGGCCAGATCATGCAAGGAGAGCATCCTGTGGCGGGAAAATTACATCACCACCTTTCTTGAACGGGACATTCCACAACTCGGCATTCACATCCCAGGCCCCACCCTGCGCCGCTTCTGGATGATGCTGACCCATTACCACGGCCAGGTTGTCAATTACTCTGAAATCGGTAGATCTTTCGGTATCTCCGACATGACGGTACGCAAATACATCGACATACTGGCCCAGACCTTCATGCTGCGCATTCTTCACCCTTTCCACGTCAACAGCGCCAAACGACTGGTCAAAAGACCCAAGATCTACCTGCGTGACAGCGGTTTGGCACACACCCTGATGTCAATTGAAGACGAAGGACAACTTCTGGCACATCCCAGGCTCGGCGCCTCATGGGAGGGATTTGCTCTGGAAGAAGTGGCCGGACGTCTCGGCAAGCGCGATGAAGAACTTTTTTTCTGGTCCACCCACTCCGGAGCAGAAGTCGACCTGATCTATCATAAAGGGGGAAAACGATATGGCGTGGAGTTCAAATTCAGCGATGCGCCGGTGCAGACCAAATCCATGAAATCCGCTATGGCCGACCTGGATCTCACCAACTTGACCATCATCTATCCCGGCCAGGACAGCTACCCCGTCGGTCCTGATATCACAGTCCTTCCCCTGTCCCAATTCCAATCCTAGCCCCCATATCCTCTCCGGGGCATTCCACCAATTAACTGTCCTCTTTCGTAACCAGGCTTTTTTTTATTGTATGTGAAGGTTAACAGGTCATCCCTCGGTGCCTGTTTTTCCGAATTTGCGATACAGGCCGATGAGCCAGAGGATGACAAAGGCGGCGAAAAGGCCGATACTGGGCCAGATATGCGTCAGAGTTTCCTCATTTCCGAGATGCACCCGGATCGTTTGCGCCAGCAGGTCCAGAATCAGCAGAAGAGTCGCCGAACCGATCCACAGCAAGTAGGAAAACATGAAATCGAGGGTCTTTCGTTTACGCTCCGGGGCCATCCAATAGTCCTTGTTCGGCAGGTTGATTAAGGAAACCGGCATTTTTGAAAGGGAGACAGCGATACCGGGAAACAGGACGACGAGGAAAGCGATGAAGAGATAAAACCCTTTGAAAAAAGTGGCCTTGGGCAACCACCCGTCGGCTTGACCGGACGATCCGAAATGGCAGGCGACGGTCTCGGGAAGTTGCGGGTAGTAATACATACCCAGTGCGACAATCGACAAACAGATCAGCAAAAAAACCGACAGGGCCGTGATCTT
>CAYMND010000477.1:0-2506 GCA_964391685.1 uncultured Clostridia bacterium
AGTCAGCAGTGCAATCATGATAAGATTCCTTTTCATTTGTGTATTCCTCCTCACATTAGAATCATCTGCCATTTATTAGCAAATTGAATGCCAATTTTCTCATCAAGGGGAAATCCGCATTGTCATTGATTTTTCTCCGGTCTGTTTTCCGGCTTCATATCACTGTAGGTTTATCCTGAAAAGGTCCCAAAACGGAAAAACCAGCTTCAGACCCTTTACAGATCTCCCTTTTCGGCTGTATAATCCGGGAGTTTCCCGGATAACCCTACGGTTAGCCTGCCACTGAGTTGACTTGCAAAGGCAGAGACCGTTGTGTTATAATTAATATCACAAAGAAGTTTCCGGTAACGACAGGGAAAGATGATTGAACTGATCAAGAACAAGATATGGGCGATACTTCGAGACAAAGACGTATCGCTGGTCATGATATACAACCGAAACGGAGAAATCCTCTGGCATCAGGGACGCCCGATCCAGGGCAGGACACTCAGCCAAGGAGGCGGTTTCTCATCGACTCTGATCCGTGAGCTGCTGCAGTCGCGTCAGATTATCGAAAAAGAAAACCAATTCATCCAGGCCCAGCAGACCGAATTACCCCATTCCGCCCGTTTCCTTCGCATCAAGAGTATTCTGATCCTGCCGCTCCCCCACGATCTTTACCTGTACATCGACAGCGGCAGCAGAGACCAGTTCAGCCAGATCGACCGTGAAATGTTCCGTATCCTGGGCGAACTTCTGGGAGAATGCATCAGTGCCATCGCCACCGACAAGCGGCCCCTGACAGAAATTTCCGGCAGCAGCCGGGCTTCGCAAAGAGTCAGGGAACTGATTCTGAAATACTCGCTGGAGGACGATCCCATCCTTCTTCTTGGTGAAACCGGAGTCGGCAAGAGTCACGTTGCCCAGGCGATTCACCTGCATTCCGGCCGCAAGGGGCGGTTTCTGACCGTCAACACGCCGGCCATTCCCGAGACTCTTTTTGAGAGCGAGATCTTCGGCCACAGGCAGGGTGCTTTCACCGACGCCCGCAGCGACCGGAAGGGAGCCATCGAAAGTGCGGAGGGCGGAACGCTGTTCTTCGATGAAATCGCCGAAATTCCCCATTCCTTCCAGGCGAAACTGCTTCATTTTCTGGAGACCAAGCGCTATTCGGTTCTCGGTGATTCCACCGAAAAAAAGGCCGACATCCGAATCATCGCCGCCACCAACCGCGATCTGCCCACTGCCATCCGCCAGGGGCAGTTCCGTGAAGATCTCTATTATCGCCTCTCCGTACTGGAAATCACCATCGCCCCGCTGAGAGAAAGAAAGGAAGACATCCGCCACATGATCGAACATCACCCGGATTTTCCAGGCAACCGGTTCTGCGACGATAGTTTCTGGACGGCCATGCAGACCCACCCCTGGCCGGGAAACATCCGTGAGCTTTTCTCGGTGCTCAAGAGACTCGCTTTGCTCGATTCCCCAGGTCTTACCCGAAGAGAAGTGGAAGAGGTACTCATCAGGGGCCAGAAAAAAGCTCCGACTGAAGGCAGCGGACTGCAGCAGGCGGAGGCGCAGATGCTCGAAGGAGCCAGCTTCTGGGACACGGTTTGGCCCCTGTTCATCGACCGCCACATCAGCCGCACGGACCTGAAAGAGTTCATTGCCGGTCATTTCCACGAAAACAGCTCGGGAATCAAGGACCTGGCTCGTCGGTTCAACATCCCCGACCGGGATTTCAAGAAGTTCATCGCCGTTCTGCACAAGTACGACATCCATCCCCGGAAGTAACGCCCCCGATCGGATAGGTCTTTATGAAAATTGGATTGTTCAAACCGTTCTACTGTTCTTCAATCCTTCATATAACGCCGAATAGTCGCACTCAGACAGACCTTTCTCCATGGCGGCACCAATCATTTTGTCGACCCCGGAAAGAACTTCGTCGTAGCCGTCGAATCCTGAAAAAGCATCCCGAACCAGCGCAAGATCCTTCTGCAGGTGGCGCAGGCTGAAGTTGGCCTGTTCAAACGACCTTTCGGCCATCATTTTCTCTTTCTTGTCGAAGGTGGGGGCGTAGAGGGCACTGGCGCGCAGCATTTCCATGAACAGGCGCAGGTCTGCGCCTTCCCGTTCGAGGTATCGGTGCGATGCGGCGAAGGCCGCGGTCATGACGGCAATCAAGTGGTTGAACGCCAGTTTCATGGCCGCTCCCTTGCCGATCTCACCGACATGACGGCATTGCTGTTTCCCGAGTATCTCCAACACCGGCCGGCATTGTTCGAAAACCACCGGATCACCGGCGGCCATGATCAGCAACTCCCCCGTCAAAGCCTGGGGAACGCTGCCCAGCACCGGGGCTTCCAGGTACCTTCCTCCCCTCTCTCGAACGGCTCCGCAGATTTCAACGCTTTCCCGGGGAGCGATGGTGCCCATCTGAATCAGGGTCCTGCCCGACCAGTCGTTCTCCTGCTTCAGCAACAGCTCCCGGCTCACGGATCCATCGCTCAGCACACTCAGGATTGTT
>CAYMND010000478.1:0-2505 GCA_964391685.1 uncultured Clostridia bacterium
AGCCATCGATGTTACGGTCTGGGAGGAGGTCTGGGTCGGCGGAAGCAAGGTGTACGAAGGACGAATCCGGCTCAACATGGCCAAAGGCGGGTTTCGGGCTCACGAGGTGACCGAGGTCACCTGCACCACCATTCCGGGAGTCCGCAAATCTCTGCGGGTGAAGGGAGTGATCGACGCCCGGTTCGAATTCACCGAAGTCAACGAACTGAACAACTACCTGACCAAGAGCCTGACCTGCCCCGCCGTCGGAAGCAAATAACCGGGCTCATTTCCGTCATGCCGGCTTCACACTGCGGATGAACCGGTATATAATTCCGAATCAACAGAGAAAAAACATGATTTTCCCACTTCTTGCGGTCGGAGTCGTTTTCCTGTATTTCGGCGCCGAGGCCCTGGTGAAGGGCGGATCCAATATCGCTTCACGATTGGGCATCCCTTCTCTCGTGATCGGGTTGACCATCGTGGCCTTCGGGACCAGCGCCCCGGAAATGGTGGTCAGTCTGAAAACCGGTTTGTCCGGCCAGGGAGGCGTCTCCATCGGTAATGTCGTCGGATCGAATATTTTCAATATAGCAGTTATTTTGGGACTGTCCTCCTTGGTGCGCCCACTGAGGGTAAACGTCCAAGTTCTGAGAATCGACACACCGATCCTGGTGCTGGTATCGGGTTTTCTCTTTCTGCTCCTTCGAAACGGACAGATCGGAAGACTGGAAGGCGGTTTTCTGCTGCTGGGCTTCATTGTTTACACCGTCTCCACCGTCTACCTGGGGAAAAGAAACCAGTCACAGATGCCGAGTGCGGAAGCACAGAGCATCCAGATCATCCCCAAAGGATCTCTGTCTTTCGATCTTTTATGGGTTGGCGCCGGTCTGGGCGGATTGATACTGGGAGCGCATTTTTTCGTTACAGGGGCTGTCGAACTGGCGATACGGCTTCGAGTTTCCCCCGCTGTGATCGGATTGACCATCGTTGCCATGGGGACCAGTCTTCCGGAGTTGGCCACTTCCATCGTCGCAGCGGTCAAAAAACAGGAAGATATTGCCATCGGCAATATCATCGGCTCGAATATATTCAATATTCTGGCCATTCTGGGGTTGAGCGGATCGATAAAACCGCTTCAGGTTCAGGGCGTCACTTCCATCGACCTGCTGTTCATGACAGGCACCGCAATCCTGCTCGTCCCCCTGATGCGGACGAAATATACACTGAGCCGCCTCGAGGGGCTGCTCTTCCTCACCATTTACGGACTGTATTTCTGGTATTTATGGCCGAAATGAAATCTCTGAAAATCAAATCAATCAATCACAATTCGTCGCTTATGGCGATTTGCTGACCCGCCCGAACGAACAACACTTCGTTCAGTGTATCAAATTGCATGAAGAATTTTCCTTCCTCTGCAGTCAGCTTTCTCAGAGAGAAGCCCAGAATGACAAGATCTGCGTCCGAAGAATGACCGCAAACCAACTCATTGAACGACCCCCCGTCTTTTTTCCATGATACCTTCTGAATATTGTTCCTGGATATCGGTATCCTGCCTCGATCGATCAGTTGATTCAGTCGCTCCACATGTTGATCCAGGCTTTCCTCTTCGAAAGCGGCGTAAAGTGTAATCTCCGCCCCCCTCCATTCCGGATGTCCACCTAGTATGTAAGCCAGCAGAATCATCAGGCCGACATTCCGGTAATCTCCGAGAGTCAACCATAAATCAATTCTTTGCCGATAGCCGAAATGTCGCTCGTTCGAGCGAAGCACGGCGATGTTGTAATCCACGACGGATGCGAATTGGCAGCCTTGAATGATGTCGCCGATGGTTTCCCGTTTGTCCCGATGAAATTCGAACAGGATACTGTTGTTGTCCATACCGGAAACACCGGGAATCTGAACGATCTGCGCAACAGCCGTCTTGAAACTCGGAGAGATGATGGTATCCACATAGAGGCCGGCTTCACTGTCCCGTGTCTGCTGGATCAGATGTTCCAGAATGTCCTTGGCTTTCTCCTGATTCTCGCTGTTCAACGGACCATTCAAATAATGAATGAAGGTTCCGAATCCGTAATGATGCGAAATCCATCTAAGCAGATCAAAAGGAGCCAAGCGGTCCAGGGATGCATTGCTGACGGCAATGAAAGAGGGTCGCCAATGACTGTGCGCAAAATCGGGACTTTTTTTCTGGATGATCACCTGAAGTCTTCGTGTCAGTTGAAACAGAACTCCCCGCAACATGGCCGACAAGTCATCCTCCTGCGTATGCCCCCTTTTCAAGTACAAATAGATGGCGATAATGGCGAAAAAGGAAATGAATGCGTACAACGGAGACATCTGGAACATAATGAAAAAGCAAGCCAACGCACCGATCAACGAAAGATACCAGCGAGACCGGAATGTGGGTCTGTAGGATGGGTTACCGGCAAAATGCTCCAAGAAGCTGACCAAACAGAGGGTACCGTACGTAATCATGAAAAACATACTGATGATCTGAGCCACCAGATCCACCGATCCCAGAGC
>CAYMND010000479.1:0-2505 GCA_964391685.1 uncultured Clostridia bacterium
AGAACAGATGCAAGTTTCTCGGCCCAGGCGAGCGTCTCGACGGGTGACTCAGATCTGAATTCCATCGGCATCATCCCTGCGGAGGGCCTCGGGCAGATAATCGATCAGATCACCCGCCTTGAGAGAAACCGGTCCCAATTCCGCCGCGGCCAGATCTCCACTGCGGCCGTGAAGCCAGACCGCCGGGCAGACGATCTGTTCCACCGGCAAAGCCCGGCCGAACCGGCAGACCAGCCCCAGGATCATTCCGGACAGGACATCACCGCTGCCTGCGGCGGCCATGCCCGGATTTCCGGTGGGATTGACATACTCTCGCCCCTCAGGAGTGGCAACGAGGGAATATCTTCCTTTCAGAACCACGGTCGCCCGGAATCTTCGGGCGAGTTCTCTGGCCGCTTCCTCCCTGGAAGTTTCCACCCGTTCACCGGACCATTTGAGTAAACGGGCCATTTCCCCCGAATGGGGCGTCATGACCAGTTTGACTTCCGGCACCAACATGGAACGATCCCACTCCTTTTCGGCCAACAGATTCAGGGCGTCGGCATCGAGAATCAATGTGCTCCGGACGTTTTGAAGAATCCGTTTCAGCAGATCCGCAGCCGAATCATCCCGCCCCAGGCCGGGCCCGGACAGAACCGCCGCATAACGCTGGAAATCAGGCTCATCATCGCGATCCAGCAGCATGGTTTCAGGGCAGGCCTTGATCAACAGACTGCTCAGACTCCGGGGGATCATGGCTGTACAAAGACCGATTCCGCTGCGCAACGCCGCCTTCACCGTGAGCACTCCGGCACCCGGCATGCGGTCCGACCCGACAACCGCCAGACCATGGCCGTGACGGTACTTGTGAGCGAAGGGATCGGGAGCGGTCAGAATGGGCTCCAGCATGGACCGGTCGATCCAGCGGATCAGGTCGGGATCAGACTCGTAGATGGATTTCGGAATGCCGATGTCGACCACCCGGATGCGACCGGCCTCCGGTCGATTCCAGGGCTTGATTAACGCCGCTTTCGGCTCCTGCAGGGTGACGGTCATGTCGGCAATGACCTTCCTGCCCCCTTCGGCCGGGGACTCCAGCGTCCCGGAAGGCAGATCGATGGCCAGGACCGGTCCGGGAAATCCATTGATATGTTCGATCATGTCCGCCCAGAAGCCCGTTTCCACCGGTCGGTGAAGTCCGACACCAAACAGACCGTCCAACAGGACCGTGCGCTTCGGCTCGGTCAACTTGTCCCGCACGAAGAGTCGCCATTCATCGACACTGAGGATCGTATTGAAGGACAAACCGAGAGCGGAATAGATTTTCAACTGCTGTGCGGGATCGTTCTTCAACTCCGACGGCTGACCGAGCAACGCCAGCGATACACGGTATCCTTTGCCCGCCAGGATACGGGCGGCTGCGATGGCGTCACCACCGTTGTTGCCCTTCCCGGCCAGGGAGACAAGCTGCGGGAAGGCCTCCGGCGGGAAGAAACGGACCAGTTCTTCACTCACGGCCCGGGCGGCATTCTCCATCAGTACCATCGAGGGAATACCGACCCTTTCGATGGCCTCCCGGTCAACGTTCTGCATCTGCAGCGAAGTCAGCAGTTTCATCGCCTTTTGGCTTATTTCTTTCCTTTTTTCTTCTCTTTGACTTTATCTTTGGAGATCTCTTCGAGCTTGGCGGCGAAAAGCCCGGCAAAGGAGCTGGCGGTATCCTGATAAACCACCTCTTTTTCATCCACGTTGGGTTTGGCCATGACTTCCTTGGCCCGCTCGATGGCCTTGGCCTTCAGTTCTTCCAGTTCAATCTGACGCTTGAGCTCCAGCTCGTCCAGGTCGATATCATCGACCACCGGCTCTTCGCTGAAACGACGCCCGCCCGTTTTCTGCCCTTTGTCTTCAACGGGACGTTTCTTTTTCCGGGCGGCTTTTTTCTCCTCGTCCTCGAGGACTTCGGCTGCGGGAACGACCGGCTCTTCCATTGCGATCCGATTCTCCGCCGGCGGTGCCTCCGCTTCGACAACCTCATCTCCATCCCGATGGATCTTCTCCTTCAGCCACATCTCCTCTTCGCGCTTGCGGCGCCGCTCTTCACGCAGCTGACGGATCTCCTCCTGTTCCTTGTCTTCCTCTTCCTGTTTTTTACGGATCTGTTCCTCCCGGATCCGCCGGCGCTCTTCCACCAGGTGCTGCCGTCGTTGGCGCTCCTCTTCCTCGATGGCCATGACGGCATCGGAATCGAGATAGTATACACCGGCAATTTTATCCGATGGAATGAATTCGGAATTCGCCAGGACGACATCCAGAACCGTTTTCCATTCGGTCGGGTAGATCAGGTCCAGAATGTGGTAGAGACGCAGCAGGTGAATCTCGTAGTTGCGGTCCTTGATTCCGAAATCCAGAAAGATTTTGTGAAACAGTTGATTGAAGGTTTCAATGCCCCGGTATACGGCGATATTCTCGGCCACCGCCGCGATGACTTCATCCTCGAGATAGATGGCCTTGTTGACGAACACCGGA
>CAYMND010000480.1:0-2487 GCA_964391685.1 uncultured Clostridia bacterium
AAAGAATAAGTGGGCCATTGATCCGTTCATGGATATTCACCGCAATAAGGTTGTTCATCCTTTTATGACAACCATATAAATTATATCACTTTGGCAAATACAATCAAGGGGTGAAATGCGTCATAACCGGCAAACAACTTCTGTTATAATGGGTCCATGCGCTACCATGAACCGCTGTTTCGTCCTCCTTCCGAGTGGGATTCCTTGATTATTCAAGTTACCCATGGCTGTTCATGGAACGGCTGTCATTTTTGTGATATGTACAAAGACAAACGGTTTTCTGTCAGGTCCATGGCGGCTTTAGGTCGTGAACTGAAGACCTGGGAGGGGGATCGGGAGGCCTTGAGGATACGTCGGATCTTTTTGGCTGACGGCAATGCCTCGGTACTTTCCTTCGATCAATTGAAGGAACGATTGGTTTTCTTGAAGCGGCTTTTCCCCAGGTTGCGAAGGGTATCCATGTACGCCTCTCCGAGGGATTTAGTGGGAAAAGGTGAAGATGAACTGGCATCGCTGCGGGAATTGGGGCTGACCCGTCTCTATGTGGGCATCGAATCGGGGGACGATCCGGTGTTGCGGCAGAACAACAAAGGGGAAACTCGGGACTCAACGTTGACGGGGGCATTGAGGGCTCAGGCGGCAGGGATGGATCTGTCGGTGATGATTCTCCTCGGTTTAGGAGGTCGGGAGCGGAGCGTAGATCATATCCGGGCCAGTGCCGATCTCATTAACCGGATCCAGCCGTATCAACTCTCTCTCCTGGTGTTGGGATATCCCAGAGGCTTGGCGGTATATCGGCAGCGGCTGGAAAATCCGTTTACGCCACTCAGTCTCAAGGAATTGTTGCGAGAGATGAACGGCTTGTTGGAAAGGCTGTCTTTGCACCGAACTCATTTCCGATGTGATCACGGATCCAATTTTCTGCCTCTTCAAGGCGTTCTGGGTCGGGATAAAAAGGCGTTATTGGCTTTGGTGGATGAATTTGACCGAACTGTACCGGATTCCGTCGAACCCTATCTTCCTATGATCGGCTGAAAAGGTATAGCCGGCTCATTCTGTCTGGTCCAGCAGTACCCAATGTGAGTCAGCGGCGGTTTCAGCTGGAACGATCCGCCATGACCTCGCCGGGTTTTCATCTTTTTTTACCGCTTTTTCTCCCTCTGGCCGAGATTTTTATACGTTGCAGGTGTGAAGATGAGGCGGGAGGTTCCCGGTGTATTCGGCGCAGGGCTTCGTCCGCAAGCTGACGGTTTCCTGGCAAATCGGGCTGGATCAGGGCGCGGTGCATGCGGCGTTCTCGGATGGTGTCCGGCAGGTGAACCTTTTTACGACTGATCGGATCGACTCCGGTGTAATACATGGCGGTGGAACGGGTCATGGGAGAAGGCAGGAAATCTTGAATCTGTTCGGGCTTCATCCCCCGGCGTCTCAGGTAGCCGACTAGGTGAAAGCTGGCCTGGAGGGTGGTTCCGGGATGGTCTGTGATCAGGTAGTTGACGATGTAGCTCTTTTTCCCAGCCCTTTTGACCGCTGCGCTGAACCGTTCGACGAAAGCCTCGTAGCGATCGAAACGGGGCTTGTTCATCAGGTCGAGAACAACCGGATCGTTGTGCTCGGGGGCCACTTTCAGGATGCCGCTGATCTGGTGCCGGCAGAGCTGGTTCAGATACTCGTCGCTTTTTTTGTCGATCAGAAGATCGTAGCGCAGACCGCTGCCGATGAACAGGTGCCTGACTTTCGGAATGAGCATGACCTGGCGGTATAAGCGGATCAAGCCGGAGTAGTCGAGTTTGAGGGATGGACAGGGTGTCGGAGTCAGGCAGGAACGGTTATCGCAGAAACGACCTTTTTTCCATTTTTCGCAGCCGGATCCGTACAGGTTTGCCGAAGGGCCTCCGATATCGCTGATGGTCCCCCTGAAATCCTTCAATCCGGCAATGTGTTCCGCCTCCCGAAGAATAGACGCTGCGGACCGCGACTGCACGATGCGGCCCTGATGGAAGAAGAGGGCGCAGAAGGAGCATTCCCCGCAGCATCCCCGGTGTGATGTGATGGAATGGCGGACGGTTTCCAGGGCGGGGACTCCGCCGTGCTGATCGTAACGGGGATGCCACCGGCGGCTGTACGGAAGCTCGTGGATTCTGTCGAGTTCTTCACTGGTCAGTGGGCGGGAAGGGGGGTGGACCACCAGGTGGCGGTTGCCGTGGGGTTGAACCAGGGTGATGGACGCGGCCGGTTCCATCTGGGTCCGGCTTTTCCGGAAGGCCTCGTTGAATGCTCCCTTGTCTCCGCTCACCGCTTCGTAGGAGGGCAGGAGGGAAACCTGTGCTCCATCGGGAGAAATTCTGCGGATCACCGCCGTGCCCGGGATGTCGTCGAGTTCTTCCGGTGGGCATCCGGCTTGAAGCCGGCGGGCGATCTCCAGAACGGGCAGCTCACCCATGCCGTAGACCAGGATGTGGCCGCGGGCGTCGAAGAGAATCGAGC
>CAYMND010000481.1:0-2485 GCA_964391685.1 uncultured Clostridia bacterium
TTTCGTAAAATGGCAATCAAGAGCAGTATCGTCGCCGGCACACTGAACATCCATGTTTCGGGGGTGAATCCCAACTGCCCTTCAATCCAGGGGAAAAGCGGTGTGAAAGACTCGGAGAACGCGATCATGTAGAAGGCGACAGAGATAGCCTGGGACAGATACAGGGAGACTCCTATAGTGCCACCCACCATTGGACCGAAAGAGCGACTGATAATATAATATTCTCCTCCTCCTTCCACTTTGAGATTGGTAGCGATCTCCGCGATGGCCATGGCTGTCGGAATGGTGATTGCATGTCCCAGCAGAATGATCAATAAGGTTCCAATCAGTCCGACATGCCCGACAGCGTAACCGAAACGTAAGAAGAGAATGGCTCCGAGGATCGTACTAATTGCAGCCAGAAAAACCGGAGCGGTTCCGAAACCATGACCTGCAACAACATCTTTCATTTTTCTTTTTGCCATTCGGATATTGTTTCCTCCATCCAGATAACACAGAGAAAAAATCAACTTTCGACAAATCATGATACCATTTAGAAAAGAGTACCGAAAGATGGTAATATAGTGTTGCCATTCTTTCTGTGACATAGAAAACAAAAGGCCATGAAATGATGCAGATGCTCAGTGAATACTTCAGAATCACCCCCCATACCATGGACAAAATTTTTCTGTCGTTGGTCATTCTTTTTCTGCTGACCATCATCCGACTCATTTTCAACCATGCCATCCGGAAAAAGAGTGACAATCCGAAGAATATCTATAGATACCGGAGATTGACACTCTATTTATACACACTGGCTCTCATTTTTCTCATCGGTCCGATATGGCTGGAAGGAATGACCTCGATTTCAACGGTCGTCGGGCTGGCCAGCGCCGGTATCGCCATCGCTCTTCATGATTCTATCGCCAACATGGCCGGATGGCTCTTCATCCTCTGGCGTAAACCGTTCAAAGTCGGGGACCGGATTCAGATCGGCCGGACATCGGGTGACGTGATTGACATCCGTTTTTTCCAGTTCAGTGTGATTGAGATCGGCAACTGGGTTGACGCCGATCAGAGCACCGGAAGGATCGTGCATATCCCGAACAGCATGGTGTTGAGAGAACCTTTGGCCAATTCCCATATCGGGTTTCAGTACATTTGGGATGAGATCCCCATTTTGATTACTTTCGAAAGCGATTGGAAAAAAGCGAAAGTTTTATTTCAGGAAATTGTGGACCGTACGGTTGACACGGCGGCAGTTGAAGCCAAAGATCAGATCAGGAAAGCGAATGAAAAATACTTCATATCGTTCACCGCCCTGACACCGATTGTATATACCAGCGTGAAAGACAGTGGCGTGCTGCTTACCATTCGTTTTCTGGTAGATCCCCGAAAAAGAAGATCTACCGAAGAACGGCTGTGGGAAGCGATACTCGACACACTCGATCGCCACAAAGATATCGAACTGGCCTACCCGACCACCCGCTTTTTTACCTCCGGCGACAAATGATTCAGCATCATGAAGCCGGGATATACACCCTGAAACAGCCTGTTCATAGATTATTTCTGACTGATGACTTCATGAATACTGGCGGCCAGTTTTTCCAGAGTGTAGGGTTTCTGTAGAAATCCCTTTACTCCGCGGCTCATGATGGAGGCGACACGGTCATCCAGTCTGAAACCGGAGGCCAGCAGAACCTTGACATCCGGTTGAATTTCCTTCATTTCCAGAAAAGTCTCTTCCCCGGATTTTTTCGGCATCACGATATCCAGAAGAACAGCGACGATTTCTTGATGACGATCCCGAAATATCGAGATCGCTTCCATCCCGTTCGAGGCTTCCAAAACCGAATATCCGGCTTCCTCCAGCATGGCCCTGGCCGTCGTCCTGATGACGTCTTCATCATCCACCACCAGAATCAGTCCTTCTCCTCTGGGGACAGCCACCGGTTCATGCGGAACAGCCCGCACACCTTCCTCGTCCCGTCCGCAAACCGGAAAAAAGACATCAAACCGGCTGCCGGTTCCGATTTCCGAATTCACATCGATAAACCCTTTATGCTGCTGCACGATGTTGTATACCATGGCCAGCCCGAGCCCGGTTCCCTTTCCCTTCTCCTTGGTGGTGAAAAAGGGATCGAAGATTTTGGCCATGGTTTTTCCATCCATCCCTATGCCCGTATCCGTTATGGACACATCCCAATAAAAGTCACCTTTCGCACCCGCATGATTCATGCAGAACTGTGTATCGGAGGGAATTTTCTCAACCGAAACGACCAATTCCCCTCCGGGTTTTTCGTTGTCTCCTCTCATGATGGTCATGGCATGATAGGCGTTGACGCACAAATTGAGAAGGATCTGCTCCATCTGAGTCGGATCAGCGAAGACCCAGGCTTCCTCCCCGTAGTAATCGGCAAATATCTCGACACTCTTGTCGAATGTATTGCGACAGATGTCCACTACGTTTCGGATACTGGCGTTGATGTCAAATTTCGTAAAACTC
>CAYMND010000482.1:0-2477 GCA_964391685.1 uncultured Clostridia bacterium
TAAGCAATTTCCATAGTAGTCGAGAAACAGCAATGAAACTATATACAGATACTCAAGAATCCGATGAAAGCGCACAAATCTTATCCACATTATATGTTACTCAGGGAGACTTATTATCAAAAAATGGTCTGTTCAATCTTGCTTTGGCATCTTACGAAACCGATGTAGATATCAATCAAAAACAGCATAAAAAAGCCCCCTTTTCGGCAGTACATGCAAAGAACCTTGCTGGTTCATATTATAAACTTTGTATTTTCCATCATCAGCAAGGCAATTATAAGGAAGCATTAGAATATAAAGAACACTGTAAAAACACATTAACTTACATGGAGAACCAGCAATTGCCTATGGAGAAACCTTTACGTGATTTTTTTGACAGCCTTTAGAATAAGAGAGGAACAAAACAACAAATATCATTGGCTCGTAAGATCAATATCAGAAAGAAAGGATTCTCTGTGTGCTTAAAAAATTCACTAAAACTAAAATCTGCCCAAAACGGAGAGGAGATAAAAACATGTTTCTATTCAAATTTTTCAAACAGAAACGTAATAAAAATGGCGGTACAGAATCAAATTCAAAAGAAAGGCCGGACCGAATTATTAATGAACCACTTGAAACAGCAGAGGAAATCAACATTGCATCTCAAAGAGCTCACCAACTGTGGCTAGATAAAAAATACAAGGAAGCTCTCTCTCTTTATGACTTGTTATTGGCCAGTTTAGCAAAAAAATCACAACCACTCTATAAAATCCGTGAAAGACGAGCCATGGTTTTATGTAAACTTGATAGACACATAGAAGCCGAAAGTGAATTTCAAGATATTATTTCTACAGTTGAGCGCTATGCCGGACGTATGAGTAGAAGTGGGAATATATTTTACTGGCGTCTGGTAGCCAAATACCGTGGTGATGAGAAGCGCGCTATGGAAGAGCATGAGATGGAGCTCAGAGAGATATAATCTGAAAAAGAAAAAGAGAAAACCATTTGAAGGAAGAAATAAACACACAAATGCTGATGGGGGATATTTGACACCTTCGACGAGTTTGTCTAGTACAAATATACCATTTTTACTAAGAAGAGCATCATTATCTCTTAATGCCTGTATAAATTTTTTGACAGTGCGTACATCGCCAAGTTTAGTCAGAACGAATGCCGCATTTCCTGAAAATTCTTCATCATCAAGGGCTTTTATTAACAGCCTGACGGCACCGTTTCCAAGCTTTAGATATCCAATCGCTGCCATCATGAGTACGCCAGGATCGCCTTCCTTCAAGCCCTTTAGTAACTTCTCCAGAGGTATAACCAAAAGTTGTGGATGGAAGTATGGAAGCGTATCCTATGTTTTTGCTCAAAAAACAACTCCTGTTGGAAGCAGGAGAGGAGGATACGCTCATGCACAAGGATACCACAGCAAGGTTTGAAAATCGATTGATCCAGTTACCAGCGGCATTCTGCCGCGGTATCTCAGAAGAGTCCCAACCCTTGAGGCTTTGTTGCCAGTTTTGTACCTCAAAGGGATCTCTGGTAATGACTTTACGGAAGCCCTTTCGGACATTCTTGGACAGGACGCAATCGGGCTTTCTTCGAGCAGCATCATGAGGCTCAAGGTGGGCTGGCAACAAGAGTACGAAGAGTGGAACAGCCGGGATCTGGGAGACAAGCGGTATGTCTACTTCTGGGCCAGATGACATTCATTTAAACGTTCGTCTGAGCTCCGATAGGCCTTGCCTTCTGGTCATTATCGGCACACTCGAAGATGGAACCAAGGAACTGGTGTCCATAGTGGATGGCGTCCGTGAAAGCACTCTTTCCTGGAAGGAAGTTCTGCTGGATCTTAAAAGAAGGGGGCTCAATGATGCACCTAAGCTGGCTGTCGGAGATGGTGCTCTTGGTTTCTGGGCTGCGCTTGAAGAGGTCTTTCCACAGACCAGGATCCAACGATCTTGGGTTCACAAGACCGCCAACATATTGGATAAGCTGCAGAAAAAGGTTCAGCCTTCCGCAAAAACCCTGATTCATGAAATGTATATGTCCGATACCAAAGACAATGCACTGAAAGCCTATGCCGATTTCATTGATCTCTATCAGGATAAATATCCCAAGGCGGTTCAATGCCTGACCAAGGACAACGAGAACCTGTTTACCTTTTATGATTTTCCTGCGGCTCATTGGATTCATATTCGTACAACAAACCCGATCGAATCTACGTTCTCAACTGTTAGGCACAGGCAACGCCAGAACAAGGGCTGTGGTTCAGTGAAAGCGACCATCAGCATGGCTTTTAAACTGTCCAAAGAAGCGGAAAAAAGGTGGAGAAAAATCAAAGGTTTTGAACTGATTTTCAAGGTCTTATCTGGAGTAAAATTCGTTGATGGTGTCGAAAAGAAGGTGGCTTAATTGTGGACACTGGATGCACTCTCAAAAAATCTCATCCACAACATTTTACAATATCTCCGTCCTCGGCGGCCTTACCGGAG
>CAYMND010000483.1:0-2474 GCA_964391685.1 uncultured Clostridia bacterium
CAGAAAGACAATGAAAGCCAGCCAGAGGAATAGCCAGGTCAGGCTGCGCTCTTTCTTTTTTTTCTCTTTTTTCTGTTTCATACTGCTGAAACACCAGTATATGCTAAAAAAGGGGGATTGCAAACAGCCGAAGGATGATTTTGTAACCGGCAGGCCAAATTCGACTCTATATATAAAGAAAGAAATCGGCTTTTTCCGGCCGATGAGAAGGAGGCAATATGAACACACATCCCCTGCATGTCCGGGTGGAATCGGTAAACGACAAACTGCGTTTCGAAGCCGCAGCCGATGATCATCCGTTGATCGTTCTCGACTATATACCGCCCTACGGTGACGATGGCGGATACACTCCCCTGGAACTCATTCTGATCAGTCTCGCGACCTGTCTGGCCAGTACGGTCAGGATTGTTCTGGACAACCGCTTCGGAAAGAAGGTCCGGGCACTGCGAGCGGAGGCCGACGGCTTGCGGCGAGAACAGCATCCGACCTCTTTCAAACAGATCACTCTGCGCCTGTTTGTCGCTGTCGATCTGACAGCCGATCGGCTCCAGGCGATCGTACGGGAGGCCTGTGAACGGGTATGCCCGGTTTATGACCTTTTGAAGGGGAATACAGATATTGTGATTGAAACAATCAAAGTGGAGTGATGAAATGATGGAGAAAGAAAAATTGCCGATTTCGGAATTCGGTGATGAAACGGCAGCGGTGTGCGGCCTCTATTGCCGGGCCTGCTCTCTTTTCATCGCCACCCGGGAGGATCCTGTCCGGTTGAAGTTTCTGGCTGAACGGTTCGGACTTACGGAAGAGGAGATAAAATGCAGCGGCTGTCGTTCAAAGAAGAGGGGACCGTACTGCACTGTCTGTTTTATGAAGCCGTGTGCCGCCGACCGGGGAATCGACTTCTGTGTGGAGTGTACGGAATATCCTTGTTTTGAACTGGAAAGATTTCAGCGGGAACGGCCACACCGGGCCGACCTGTGGGAAGATCTTGAGCAGATCGGGGCGCTGGGAGCGGAGCGTTGGCAGGAATGGGTCCGGGAAAAATATCTCTGTCCGACCTGTGGAACAATCAATTCCGCCTACGATCTGAAATGTCGAAAATGCGGCGAGAATCCCAGCTGTTCCTTCATGGCCCGGCACCGTCCGGAGATCGAGTCGGCCTTGAAAGGACGTTGAATGATTTCAGTAGCTCAGGAGTTTCAGTTTTCTCTCTCTGCAGAGTGAACGGACCCGTCCGGCGAAGGCTTTGTAGTCTTGAGGACGGATCTCACCGTTGTACAGATCGTCAAGCTGGTATATTTCCCGCAACTCTCTGTTCATCTCCGTTCCGGAGGCAATCTCCTTTTTTCGGATCACTTCCATGTCGATCAGTTTGTTCCGTTTCCCGCTGCGATGGATGTATTCCGCGTACAACCGGCAGTCGCAGCATCCGTTCGGACAGGTCAGGGAACAGCGTCCCTCGAGGTGCCCGGCGATGATTTTACGGGCCCGGCTGAGATTCACTTTGACTGTGTTCTCGCTGATATCCAGGATCTCGGCAGTCTCGGAAACATCGAAATGAAGAATCTGACGCAGAGTGAAAACGGAACGGTATTTCGACGGCATACAGTTCATGAAGATCTGAAGACAGCTTTCCCGTACCTGCCGGATCAGCGCCTCCTCTTCGCTGGGACCGAAGCGGTTGATGAAGCGGTAGACTTCGGCCTGGCTGAGGTCATTCTCGGCGGCGAAGCGCTCCACCGGAAGCCGTTTGGCTTCCCGCCACTGTTTACGACCCTCGTTCAAAACGATACGATACAACCAGGTATAGGCCGTGCTGTCTCCGCGGAAGCGGTCATAATGGGTAAGAGCCTTTATAAAGGCTTCCTGGAGAATATCTTCCGCCTGTTCCCGATTACCGGACATCCTCACGGCCAGAGTGAATAGACGGTTGTACTGTTCTCGGAATACAGTCTCGAACGGTGGTTTACAGTTGTCTGTCGTGTTCATTTTACAGTATAGCACGTCGGCCGGGCGACAGATTGTCCGGAGTTGATATACGGAATACTTTGCCCTAGAATAGAAGCGCATGCTTGTTGACGATGGAGGTTTGCCCATGCGATTCGCTATCATCCTTCTCTTGTGCTCGGCTCTGTTGATGGCTCAGGAAAGTGATCCGGAACGCATCAAGCGTCTCGAGGCCGAGGTCGAAAGCCTGCAGTCCATGTTGGACCAGGTACGCAAGGCGGTGGATGATGTTCACTGGTTTCAGCGCCTGTCGGATGTGGCCGAGATCGACAAGGTGACCTATGTCGGCCCGCCCAACCCCAGAGGAGAGGAAACCTACGGCATCGGCAACAAACGGCATCCCATGAAAGTCTATCAGTACGTCTTCGTGCCGAAACAACTGAATCGTTCCCGGAAGCATCCGCTGATCGTGCTGCCTCATGGGGGGGTTCACGGTGATTTCGGCACCTACCATGTGCATATCGTTC
>CAYMND010000484.1:0-2473 GCA_964391685.1 uncultured Clostridia bacterium
AGTGGATCCATGCCGCCTGGATGGGGTGAAGCTTGGTGGGTGTGCCGATGCCTTCGATGGTCAGCACCCGGCTGTATTCCTCGACGGCGGCCACTTGTTTACTGCATGAGCGCAACAGCTTGCCGTTGAGAAGGACGGTGCAGGAACCGCATACGCCTTTGTTGCAGCCCACTTTGGTCCCGGTCAGGCCCATGCGCCGGAGTACATCGGCCAGACTGTCTTTTTCCGGGTTGCATATAAACATGCGGTTGGCTCCGTTGATGTTGAGCCACATTTTTCTTAGCTTGATGCTCGATTTCATGACTTCATACCTCCAAGAACAAGTAGTTGTTTTTATAAAGTATCGATTCCGTTTTCTCCCAGGATTTCCATGACCTTGATGAAAACCGTTTCGATCACTTCGGGACAGCGGGAACCCCGGTTCAGGTCTGAGCCGCCGAGTATGGTCTTGCAGTCGCTCCCCCCGTATCGGGGGGTGAACTCTTCCTTGAACCATCGACTGAGTTCACGGATCATCTCCCTTCCCGCTCGGTCCGGAGCCAGGATGTTGATCATCATGGCTCCACCCGTGAGGGCACCGCAGAGGAGACCAGTCTGAACGCCGCCGCAGAGGGCTTCGGCTGCAGAAAGGAGCTGGTCGTTTCGTTCTCTTCTTTTTCCCAGGGCCATCTGTACCAGGGCTGCGGTACAGCATTTCCCTCGGTTCAGCAGCTCTTGCAGGTGGCACAGATCAGGCGTTTCGGGGCTCATGAAAATCAGATCGATTGCCGGGTGACAAAAGCCTGCTTTCGCAGTGTCTTGACATTCTCCGGAGTGAAAATTATAATGGCCGGGAACTGATAACTCAAATTCAAAATGATCATTGTCAATATGAAAAATATTCATAAAAAAGAAAGCCCATGGCCCTGGATCTATACCAACTGAAAGTATTCTGGACCTTCGCCCGGATTCGTCATTTCACCCGAACGGCTGAAGAACTGTATGTCACCCAGTCGGCGGTCAGCCATTCCCTCAGGAAATTGGAACGGTCGGTGGGTACCCCTCTGATCGTCAGGCAGGGAGGAAAATACGGTCTCACGGAGACCGGTGTCGCTCTGCAGGGAACTTGTGAAAGAATTTTTCGGGAAATCGAACAGTTCGAGGGGGACCTGGCATCGGATGAATTGCAGAAACGGCAGAAATGGCACCTGGGTGCTCCGGTGGAGTTCGGCACTACCGTATTGACCGCTCAGGTCGGGGCTTTCATGAAGAAGAATCCCCGTCTGCACCTGCACCTTTTCTTCTCCCACAACCTGCACACGCCTCTGCTGCAGGGGGAACTGGATATGATTGTGGATTGCCGGGCCTGTCACCACCCGGAGGTGGAACGCATTCCTCTGTTTCGGGAGCGCTATGTGGTGATCGCCGCACCGGATTTTCTGAAGGGCCATCCCATAAAAATACCCCAGGATCTGGAACGGGTGACGGTACTCTCCATGGATGAGCGCGGTGAATGGTGGAACAATTTCATTTTCGCCCAGGGCCCCGAGAACCGCACCATCCTCAAGCACATTGTCCAGGTCAACCATGTACGCGGTTTGATCAACGGTGCCCTGGGCGGCCTGGGGGTCAGCTTCGTGCCGCGTTATACTGTGGAGAACGAGCTTGCGGCCGGGCTTCTTTGCGATGTTTTCCCCGGTGGCCAGCTGATGGACGATCATTTCTGCATTTATATCAAGCGCGGGAAAATGGACCAGGAGAAGAATCGGCAGCTCATGGCCTTCCTTAAAGAGAGTTTTTCCGGTTTCGGAGAAACCGCCTGACGGGTCGGACTGGTTCGACGAGTCGGTCGCTACAATTTGTAAAATGAAAATATACTCTTTTCTTTTTATGTTATGATAATGAATAAGGAACTGGGAGGCTGAAAATGTTGGTTGGGCTGACCATCAGAAATTTCAAAGGGATAAAAGAAATAGAAAGATTACTTCTTTCTTCTTTTCATGTGCTTGTTGGCCCTAATGGCTCCGGGAAAACTACTTTTCTTGATGCAATTGATTTTGTCAAAGATTGTCTTGCCCATGGACCTGGTTATGCAGTAGAAAAACGCGGTGTCGCGGATTTTGCAGATATAACATGGTTGAGAAGGGGGGGGACAATAGAAATCGAACTATGGTTGGATCTTTCATCGCAGTTATCGACTTTAAAAGACAGTTTATTAAATTATCGTTTGGCCATCAGACAGGATGAAAAGTTAGGAGTGTGTGTTGAAGATGAATCTTTAAAAAAATATTCAAAGACATGGTTGACAACGGGTTCTTTTTTAACTTTCAAGGCAAAGGTGACACCAAAGAGGCTATTAGGGAAAACGTCAAAAGGTACGGATTTTTATACAAGAGAAAAAGGAAATTATTCGGATTCTTTCAATTTTGGATTGGATAAGCTCACTTTAGCGTTGACTCCGCCAGATGAGGAGCGTTATCCGACAGCAAATGCA